>CASFLA010000036.1 GCA_949295415.1 uncultured Oscillospiraceae bacterium | reverse complement strand
CACCGGGCATAAAGGCTTCACCGATGAATTCGTTGCTGTTTCTGCGGCCGTTATACCAGATACGCCAGCCACCGATATTCTCATCATACAGTGCGGAGGGCTTATAACAGGAATGCTCGTCCCACATACCGATGTCGGGTACGACTAATGGATTCTTTTTGCAGCGCTTCCATTGCGTTTTTCCATCGGGAGAAAGTGCGGCACAGATGCATGCAGTGTTGATATCACCATAGCCGATGTAGAACATCAGATAGCCAAGCCCTTCGACGTGGAGAACCTGACAGCCGCCGACGCGGTTCTGTTCATAGTCATTGCTCGTTTCTCTGACAAAAATCGGATTGATTCGACTCTTTTCCCAGTGAATGCCGTCGTGGCTTTCGGCATAGGCAAGAACGTTCGGCTCATACGTTTCCCCTGCGGCATACCACATCTTGAAGATGCCATCCTCATACAACACACAGGGATTCATGACTGACATACCTTCCCAATGCCGCTCGGAGATCAGAACGGGTTCGTCGATTACACGCCTGAAGTGCAGACCGTCGTCGCTTTTTGCATAGCCGATAAAGCTATAGCCGCGAGCCTGTCCTGTATACCACATATGCCAGGTGTCTCCGATACGCACGACACAGTTGCGGTTGTTGTTATCCTCCCAGCCGGTGTTCTGATCGCAAGGCAGTGTTATCTGAGGGTCGCTCCAATGACTGCCATCATCAGAAAACGCAACAGCCAGCGCTTTTTTCGAACGCCAAGAGAAGTCCATGCGGAATTTGCCGTCCTCTTTCTGAACCAGAACATCAAAAAGAGTGCCGGTGCTCTTACTGCCATAGATAGGATTATTGGGTGATTTTTGGAACGTGTTCATATTTGCCTCCTTGCATTCTTTACAAAATGTCATCAATGTAGTATAATGCTAATACGCTTATTTTTAATTATATTACACAAATAAAGGGTTTACAATGATAAAATGTATCTGTTTCTTTACATTTTGTAATCTTGGAGGGATAAATTTGCAGACTTGTATGATAAACGATCGAATTCCGATTGCGGAAACAGAAAACTCTATATATACTCTGCGGCACATCTATATTGCATCAGATGAACATGAGAAGCTGTTTTTTACGCCGCACTATGCAGGGCACTATGTTACCAAAAAAAGCTATGCGATTAGACAACGGGTCTGCGGTGATACACTGCTTCTGATGACGCTGTCGGGTCGTGGGGAACTGCTTTATCGCGAAAAAACCTATATTCTGATGGCAGGAACGGTTGCTATATTGGATGCCGAAACGCCGCACAGTTACTATTCTTTGGAGGAGGGCTGGGCGTTCAAATATATCCATTGGGGCGGTGCAATGCGCGAGCAGTACACCTCACATCTGCAAAAGAAAAGTGGACCTATGATGATACCTACATCCCCGACGTTCTTAAATGTGATTGAGCATACCGATCGGATTCTTGCTATGATGGAGCAGCCACAACTCGGTGTAGGTGCGCTTTTGTCAGGTGAGATCTATGCCATTTTGATCGCACTGCTTGGTGACGAGGATTGCTGTGATACTGTTTCGGAATTGTCACGGCAGTTGATAGGAAACAGTATTACCTACATCAAGACGCATTATCGTGAACCGCTCAATGTAGATCAGTTGGCACAACGATGCTTTTTATCCCGACCTTATTTTTCAAAGTTGTTCCGCCGTGTTACGGGAATAGCACCGCATGAATATCTTTTACTGTGCCGTCTGACCCACGCGAAGCAGATGCTTACAGAATCTTCCCTCAGTGTTACTCAAATCGGTGCTGCAGTCGGATTTCCTGATGCGTCATCCTTTACCAGAGCGTTTGAACGGTATTACGGCGCTGCTCCATCCAAGTATCGGAAGAACCGCAGTTGATGCGTTTCAAAAACAGAAAAATCATTTTATGTCAAGTCGAGTTTGCACTGTTCAAAATATTTCGCAGACTCCGGCGACAGTTGTTGCTTATACTTCGTGACTTTGCCTTAAAAATATCCTATAGCGTATAAATCCCCTCAAATTACAGATAATAACAGTACAATTTGAAAATTTGTGTAGGGGCGGATGCCCACATCCGCCCGTTAGGCTTTATGGAATCTTGGCGGGACGATGTGGGCATCGTCCCCTACGAATGTGATAAAGGAGAAATATATATATGAAAGCAACTGGAATTGTTCGTAGAATAGACGACCTGGGTCGTGTTCTTATTCCAAAAGAGATTAGAAGAACGATGCGAATCCGTGAGGGTGGTCTCGGCTGCCGCCTCGATCGGTGCTTCTGCTACGCAGAGGTGTCCACAGGACACCCGCACCCCGTCACAGACAACATTGACACCTTTTGACAAGTTTTGTTGGGCAATACATAGTTTAGTAAATAGGTATAAAATAAAATCGGAGTGAATTTCACTCCGATTTATACTATCTAAAATTTCTATGACAGTTTTGTTTTAAGAACGCCTTGATTTCTCCGTTGTCTTTGTTCTCGTAATAACCGATTAAAAGCTTCTTGAATTCAGACACGTGGTTTTCGGGAATAACTAAAAGACCGCCCGCCTTTGAAATTAAATAGTGATTTGCAAAAATCACCGATGCACGCTTATTTCCGTCATTGAAAATTTGTGTTTTCATACAGTAAAGACAAAGCTCTATTGCAATATTTATCGGCTCATCGTCTTTACCGATAATATCTAAAATGTTTTCTATAACAACGGTTTCTATTGGCAAAGGCGGAATATAAGAAGTGCCGCCAATGGTTACAGGTACACCGCGAATTCTACCGCCGCTTGCAAAAAAACCTTCGTTCACAAGCTTTGCAATATGGCAAAGGATAGAATAATCGCTTTTTACCTGCAAAACATCCTTGTCTAAAATAAATTCCCAGGCGTGTTTCAGATTTAATATTTTTTGCACGTCACTTGCCGTTACACCATTGACCTTTCCGTTTTCTAGTATATCCTCGGTTTGTGGGAAAGAGGTTGCAACCCCCTCTAAAACAGCCTGCTCGTAAATGGAGAGGTTCATATTCATTCGAGCAAAATCAAGGTTTAAAAGAACGCCCGGAGATAATTCGTTTTCGGTAAAACCTTTTTCGGCAAGCGCTTTTTCTACTTTTCTGATTTGCTTTCTCAGTTCCTTTGCTTCAGCATTATTGCGAAGCAAAAGTTGATATAATGTATCGGAATACACATCAACATAGGTTGATGTTACACGGCTACCAACACGCTTGCGGACATATAGATATTTACCGCTTTTGTTTTCCTTTATTTCGGGTGTGCCGTCATAAGCCAATAATTTAAGACGGGCATATAAATCGGCACGCTGCGCTAATAATTCTTGTATTTCGGGATAATTGTTCATACTAAAACTCCTTTTAGGGAACATTTTATAAATTTATTATAATAATTGTTCCCTAAAATGTCAAGAATTATTCATTGACACCTTTCAACAGGTTTTGCATAGCAATACATAGTGTGGTAGAAAGATATACAACTATATTGCAATAATTTTCCATTGCTGTATAATACAATCATAAATCCATTATGATTGGGAAAAACAAAATGAAAAAACTTTGTTCTTTGCTTTTGGTGTTATGTTTGGCGTTCTCATTATCTGCTTGTGGTGACAATGATAATTCTACACAAAATACGGATAATGATAGTTTTTGTGTAGAGTGTGGTGGTGAAATTTCATCTACTGATAAATTCTGTGGCTCTTGCGGTGCTTCTGTCAACAATACAAATAGTACTCCAGCTACTACCACCAAACCTGAAATATCAAAACCTACCACTACAACTAAACCTGAAACCTCAATAGAGCCTGCCATGACAGAAGATAAACTACTTTCTCAAATCGATGCACAAGAACTGAAAGTGATCAAAACAAAGTATATTGTTCAGGACGAAAAATATAAATCCTTGTATCCCGATATGTTGCAAGCTGTAATTCAGAATGATACTTCTTACGATATAAAGAATGCAATTGTTGCTTTTGTGGCTTGGGATAGCAATAATCTACCTGTAAAAATAAAGGGTTCTATTGACTTTTCTGATGGCTCTTATATTAGAAAAGTTAATTACGGTGATATTAATCTAGTTCCAGGCAAAAAATTTGGCGAGTCCAGCGGCTTTGAGATTGATGAGAATTGTAACATCAAAACATTTAAAGCAATCGTTGTTTCATACGAGACCTTTGATGGAACAACTTGGGAAAATCCTCTTTATGAAGATTGGTGCGAGTTCTATGAGGGAGTAAAACTTCAATAATTGTCTTACAGCTTGCTTGCAATAATAACATTTTTGCTACATTAATTTAATACCAAAGTATAAAACTCCTTTGTTGACAGATAATAGAAATATCGCTACACAAGTTCCCAAAGTGAATCAAAATCAAAAAAGGAACTTTAGGTTTTCTATTATTTAAACAAAGGAGATTTTGTATATATTATGAAAGCAACTGGAATAGTTCGTAGAATTGACGACCTGGGTCGTGTTGTTATTCCTAAGGAAATTCGCAGGGTGTTGCGCATTCGTGAGGGTGACCCGTTGGAGATATATACCGCGGGCGACGGTGAGGTTATCTTTAAAAAATATTCCCCGATTGGTGAGCTTTCTCCAACCGCGTTGCAGTATGCCGACGCCATGATTAAGCACACCTCTCACCCCGTTATTATCTGCGACCGTGACCACTGCGTTGCGGCGGCGGGTATTTCTAAAAAAGAGGTTTTAGAGCGCCATATTACCCCCGAATTAGAGGATCTTATTGAATCAAGAGCCTCGTTTATCCTGGGCTCGGCTTCCGATAAGCCTCTTCCCGCGCTTGACGGACTCGACAGGCAGGCGGTTGCCGCCATTCCCATTATCAGCGCCGGCGACCTCTCGGGTGCGGTTGTGCTTCTGCAGAGTGATACCTCCTCAGAGCCAACCGAAACCGATATAAAATTAGCACGCGTTGCCGCATCTTTTTTAGGAAAACAAATGGAAGAATAAAAAAGCAAACCACAGGTAGTATTTACTTCCTTGATTAAAATAATCCCCCTGCGAGAACTGACTCGCAGGGGGTTATTTATTCCGCTTTTATATTCACAAGATGAGCGATTGAGGGAATACTCTCGCCCTGCATCGATGATGTTGGCGACATAAGCGCTCCCGTTGCGCAAAAAAGGATGTTTTTTAATTCGCCTTGTTGCATCTTTTTTAAAATATATGAGCAAAGCACACTTGCACTGCAGCCGCAACCCGAACCTCCCGAGTGAACGTCCTGCTTTTCGCGGTCATAAATCATTATTCCGCAGTCATTATGGTTGCTTAAAGAAACGCCCTCCTTTTTCATAAGCTCGAGCAACAGCTCTGAGCCTGAAAACCCAAGGTCGCCTGTCAGAATCAGGTCATAGTCCTCTGACGATGTGCCCGTATCTCTTAAAAAGGACAAAATAGTATCCGCTGCCGCAGGGGAAAATGTCAAGAGAACACCATAAAATTCCTTGAAAAAATTTTTTCCACCCTCAAAATTGGAAAATTATGGGTGCTGCAATGGGAGCCCATAATGTTTTACACCATAAACCAATAATCGGCAAAATAAAAAAGATTTAGCCGCCCAAGTGACCAACTTAGCGACTAAATCTTTTAGTTACATATTTTGGGGCAACTGTCTATTTGAACAAAAATTTCTTTCTCAGATAATCTGCATGTTCAGGCGTTATACTCCCATCATTGATTTCTGCGATATTAATACTGCCGTACAATTCTCCCCACAAGCAATCCAGTAAAGATGATTTTTCTTCAAGACCTTTCTTATATGCATCTAAGTCGTGCTGAAGATATGACGGCAATCCATATTCGTATGAGCGTTCACGCTCTTCTCTTATTTTATCCTTATCCATATATACTACATACACCGCCTATAATAGGTTCTATAAATATTATAACTTTGCGATTATTTAGATGCAGTTGGAAGAGCCAATAACTTTCTAACTCTGCTTTGAATATGCTTTTCAATCGCTATTAGGCGTTCTTCAGACAAATTGATGCTTGGGTGCCTTGTGAATTTGAAATCAATGAGTTTTCTAAGCTGATTTTTCTGCTTAGTTCCCATAACCTCGGCACAAATGCTCTCATACGAAACACCATATGGATTAGAACGTGTCTTGGCATACGAATCTAAATCTTTTATATCGTTATCCATAGCATAGTTGAAGAGCGACAGACCATTATCAAAAATTGGAGCCGGAGAAATAATTTTGCCTGTGTGATTATCTCTGAGCACACCAAAATTTCCAAAATGACGGTCTTCGTTATAAATAACTGCATCAAATATAAGCATACTCTTGAGACTTTCGGAAAAATCTGTTCCAAGCGATTCGTAATAATCAAGGCAACCTTTAATACCACCGCTTTTAACGATTCGGCCGATAGAAACGAATGATGTATCAATGTCGGTAAAAATTTTGCATTTAGATGCCAAAATACCTTTCCAGTTTTCCAAGTCATACTCAACGGCATTTAAGCCCATCGCTTTTGCAATTTGGCAAGCGTAGTATTCGGAATACGGCTCATTGCCTGAATTAGCGAATCCCTCAGTACCGCCTTTGTAAAGATAGATACCGTCGTCCTCAATAAACCGCCACGCCTTGCGGAGCATACCTTGTGTTGTGAGTTCAGGCGAAGTGGTAAAGGCTTGATTGGCAGTTCCTACACCGGTATAAGCTACCAACGATAAAACCTCAGAGAAACGGTTTTCATAAAGGTTGAATTCTTTGAATGTACCATTAAAATCGGCAGGCACAACCCAATAACTATCGTTTAGAGAAAGGCCTTTACATACATCGATGATGCCCTTGGTATTGTTAAGACTAAGACCGAGTGTTTTTAAAATTTCGTCAACAAAAGCACGGTTTTTAGGAATAACTCTACGCTCAAGCCATTTAAGGATTCCGTCATCAGTTAGGTCTAAATCCAAAGGAAAAAGATTTTTCATATCTTCATTAACAGTTACAATATGAGATTTTAAACCTTCT
>CASFLA010000035.1 GCA_949295415.1 uncultured Oscillospiraceae bacterium | reverse complement strand
AGGCAAATAAAAAATGCCCCTTTAGGGGCAGCCGGTGAAAGAGTTGCGGCTGGCAAACCTTTCGACGAGCCTATAGGCTCGGCCGGTCTTATGCCCAAAGGGGACAGTGCATACTACCGGCACGGCCGGTAGTTATGATTTTATTGTATTCCTTTTCCACCGTCGATAAATATGTTTTGGCCGGTTATATATCTTGCTTCGTCGCTGCATAGCAGGCTAACCATTCCTGCGCAATCATCGGGCTCGCCATAAAAGCCAACGGGAATGCTATCCGTTACGATTTTTGCATACTCAGGGTCTGATAACGCTTCAACATTGCGGTCGGTATAGATAACACCCGGAGCAACATTGTTAACGGTAATGCCGTCTTTAGCGAGCTGTAATGCCAGTGATTTTACCATAGAGGTCTGCGCCGATTTTGATGAGGAATAAATGAGCATATCGGGGTGGGGTTTTGCTTCCTGAACCGAGCCTATAGTTATAATTCTGCCCCATTTGTTTTGCTTCATAAAGGGTGTTGCCGCCTGAATAAGCAAAAGTGAAGAAACAAAGTTGCAGTTAAGCTGCTCCTCGCACTCTTTAAGCGTTATATTCTCCCAAGAATTGCGGTATTGAAGTGATGCGTTAAGAACAAGAATATCACATTCCTTGATTTTTTCGGCCAAAGCAGCAGTTTCGCTAAGATTGCAAAGATTGGCGGTCAATATTTCGGCAGCGCCGCCCAAGGCTTCAATTTCCTTAGCTGTTTTAATAAGTTTTTCAGACTCTCTAACGCCGTGAACGATAACCTTATAGCCGTCCTTTGCAAGCCTTAAGGCAATTGCTTTGCCGATTCCTCTTGATGAGCCTGTTACAAGTGCAGTTTTCATAAATTCAGTTCCTCTTTTATCAGATTGTGTATATTCTATCGCATTTTTTAACTTGGTCATACGGGGAAAAGCTTGCCTGTTTGTGAATCACGCTCATCAGCATACTGCTTTAGAACGCCCATTATTAAAACTCCAAATTATAATTATTGGTTTCATTTTTACGAATTGCAAAGGTTGAGGTTTTATTTTCAAATTCAATGCTATATTCACCGAAAAATCCTTTAAATTCAGCGAAACCGTCTTGGTTGGTCATAATGGTTAGGTCGGTATGCCATTTTTCGTTGAAAAGATAGAATAAGCGCTCTGCTGATTTTTTTGGAGTAAGGTCGTGGTGCCAAAGACCTCCGCGACAAGCGTTTTCATCCCAATTAGAGCTGCTTGGAGCATAAGCATAGCCATCGGGAACATTCCAATAAACAACGGCATCAACAGAACTATGCCCAAAGCAGACGGTGTAAAGAATTTCTAAAAGGTCAGCCTGCAGCTCCTCGTCCTCAGCAGCTTCTCCAAAGGTAGGAATAGTTACCTCGGTAAGCTCTAAAGGCAGACCCAAAGCAGCAAAAGTATCAAGTCCCTTATAAAGCTCATAAGGGTCAAACATTTTACTGCCGCGCTTTACTGCTGCAGTATATTCTTCATCAGATTTGGCATTTGCTCCGCAAAACTGATGATGCTGCAAGCCTATTTTATCAATTTTAACGCCCTTAAGTAATGCGTTTTCAAGAAGTAAATAATAAGGGCTTCGCCAATCCTCTCTTGCGGCAGGATTTATAGGATTGCCCTCGTTGATAACAAGATGATTTTTGGGGAAATACTTATTTGCAAGCGCAAATGCCCATTCGATAATATCCTTTTTATCACTGATTACAGATTGGGTTTTCCAAGCGTGCTCGCATAATAGTTCATTTATAACCTCTATCTCCCAAAAGCCCGAATAGCGTTTTGCTATTTCTGCAAAGCGCTTTTCATAGAGCTTTTCCATTTTTAACATATCGTTTTTTGGGAGCCAAGAGGGGATGAATTTATCATAAACAAGGCAGTGCAATTTGTAATCTATATTATTTTCCGAACAGTATTCAACGCATAAATCGGGCGAGGGGCGTCTATAAACCCCGGGACTGTTTTTATTATATCGTGGTTTATCCTTTTCAGGTTCCAATCCATCCCAATAAAAAGGAACGGTTGCAAGATTAAAATATTTCTTGAAGTTCTCACGATAGGTTGTGTTATCTTTTTCGTTTTTAAACTCATCAAGCATAAAGATATTAGCCCCAAACTTAAAATCGTGAGAGATTTGGGAAATTTTTATCTTTTTATAGGGAAGCGGATTGCCGTTAGCGTCGGTTATTTTAAGACGGCAGTAGCCCTTTCTGTGCATTTCTATGGTTTTTGCGGCTCTGTCTTCCAAGAGATCGCGGCAGGCTATAGCGTCCTTCAACCAAATTTCCCGCTTTTCTTGAGAGCTGAGCATAAGTAAATCACCTTACTTTATTAAAGTGCGGTTTGGGTATCGTTGGGGTCGCCGTTGCGGGCCAAGTCATATTCTTTAGACCAATCGAGGTCACGGTATGCTTCGCCTCTGGGGTCTGTCTTAATCCAATCCAGCAACATATCGAGCATTTCTTCTGTCCAGGTGTTGCGATCGATCTGCGCGGTGGTAAACTTGCCCTGGCAGATCATTTCAAAGCCGAAGTCATCTTTCACATGGGTCTTTGCCGCACCCTCAACAACATCAGCGACCAAATGTGACGGGATAAAGAGCACGCCGCCACCCGCACCGAATACGACATCACCCGGCAGACAAACGGCGCCGCCAAAACTGGTAATGTCGTTCCAGTCCTTCATCACAAATTCACGGATCGGCGTAGGGTCAATACCTCTGTAATAGACCTGGACATCGGGCACTTTTTTCATCTGTTCAATATCACGGATTCCGCCCCAAATGACAGCGCCGCCGTTTTTCGTGCGGTTTTGCAGGGCGGTGGTCAAATTTCCGCCCAGGAAGGTACCTTTGTAAATTTTGTCATACATATCGCAGACTACCACATCACGCTCATACAGGTGATCAATGACCCACTGATTATAGTTGCCCTTCAGGCCATCTTCCGCACCTCGGGCAAACTGCACATCATGCAGGTCGGGACGGGTAGGACAGTATGTGCAGGTCACGGCTCTGCCCACAAGCTTTCTGTCATCATTATGCAGCGCATTCATGGGGCTTACTCCGCCACCGACGAACTGATGCTCGTAACCAAGCACGAAGATCGGTTTCCACACCTCTTCCAAGGTCATGCCGTAAAGCGCATCCAAATACTTGTCCTCTACCTTCGGCCTGCCGTCGGGGAGTCGTTCCCCTTTCCAAAGCGGGGTCAACTGTATGATTTTTTCTCTGTCATTATAATTCATAGTATATCCTTCTCAAAAAAATAGTTTTCGGTATTAACGCTTGAGGTGTCATCATTTTTCACAATCCGTGTGGTTGCAGGGACCGCATTTTCTCATGATCACATATCCGTAGGCGGAAAAACTCACAGTGCCGTTTTCTATAACGGTATTGTTGGAAAGAAGAACTTCCCCACCATCCACTTGGATCTGTGCGGCGTCTTCGGAGAAATTACCGGCGAAGAGGACCTGCTCATTCTTGCCGACTCGCATAAAGGCCAGCACGGAAGTATGTTCTTGGGGGATCCATTCAGTCTCCCCGTCAACCAAAGCGGGCACTTCCGCTTTCAAAGCGTTCAGCTTCTTTATAATTTCTTTTCTTCTGGCGACCGGCTCTCCTGTGGCATTTCGATCCGTGAACTCGAAGACTCCGGGATAGAAGCGGTTGGCGAACATACTGAGTTTTGACTGATCAGCCAGTTCATTTCCGCAGTAAACCATGGGCACACCGTCAATTGTATAGTTCATAGCCAGGATCAGCTCCATGCAGGCATTGCCGAAATGCTCCTCGATTCTGTAAGGCCAGTCGGTAACAGTGTCGTGGTTATCCATATCCCGAAGCACGATTCCTCCTGCCGGATAAAGATCCTTATAGTAGGCATGCTTTTCCATAACGCCCTTAGCTGTCACAGCGCCGGTCAAAAGATCAAACAGACCATTGTGCCAGTAGAACCCGTAGTTGGCGTTAAATACAGAAAGGTACTCTGCCTTTTCGCCCTCGTTGATCATCACCGCGTCCGGTTTGATCGCCCGTATCCGGCGAACGCCTTCCTTCCAGAAATCCAACGGAACTGCATCACCCACATCACAACGGAAACCATCAACGCCGATGGCACCGATATAATAGGTCATATTGCTCCAAAGATACTCCCGCAGCCCCTGGCTTTCATAATTTAGATACGGGAAATTCCACCGTGTGTATTTCACGGTACCATCTTCATTTTTTGCCGCGAAGTCCGGAAAACTTTTTAAAATGCCCGCATTGGGACCGATATGCAGATATACCAGATCCAGGATCACACGCATACCGAGGTCGTGGGATTTCTGAACGAATTCCCGCAGATCGTCCATCGTGCCGTATTCGCTATCGACCTGAAAATAATCGTTCATCCGATAGGGGTTCTTTGGATTTCCGGTTTGGGAAGCTTTCTGCCGTGTGCTCCAATTCTGCAGGTCTTCGGAATCGTCTTGCTGGAAAATGGGGCACAAATACATGATTTTAAATCCCAGCTCCGCCAAAACAGGCAGTTGCTTCGTTACCGCCTGAATAGTTCCTTCCTCGCAGAAAGTGCGGGGATTGATTTGATAAACCGCGGATTTTTTAAACCAATCGGGGGCTTTGTTTTCCATATATATCAACTCCAAATTCTGTCGTTGGAAAATTCTTTGTTCCATTCCTCAGTGGGCTCAAAATAGCCGGGGATATTGGGGTTAATATGCTGCTTTATAACTTCTTCGTTAAGGTCGTCAAAGCCAAGACCGGGCTTCTCGGGAACCTTGATAAATCCGTTTTTGAAAATTGGGTTATCAATACCGGTTACCATATCTGCCCACCAGGGAACATCTACCGAGTGGAACTCGAGGGCGAGCACATTGTGCATCGCGGCGGCAGTATGAACGGCAGCTAAACAAGCCACAGGACTTTCGGCCATATGTATAGCGGTGGCAACGCCGTGTTCATCAGCAATATCTGCGATCTTTTTAAGCTCCAAAGCACCGCCGCAGGTCAAAATATCGGGGTGGATAACCGAAACGCCACCTGCTTTAATCAGTGTCTCAAAGCCTTCTTTAAGATAAATATCTTCGCCTGTGCAAACAGGGATAGTTGTGCTGTTTTTAAGGCGAATATACTGGTCGGTATACATCCAAGGAACCATATCCTCAATCCAAGCGAGGTTATAGGGCTCCATTCTTCTTGCAAAACGGATGCAGTCTTCAACGCAGATGTGCCCAAAATGGTCAATAGCCAAAGGCACCTCGTAGCCGATAACCTCTCTTACCTCTTTAACATAGTTCTCCAAGAAATCGAGGCCCTTTTCGGTCAAATGAATACCTGTAAAAGGATGGGCAGTTGTTACAATAGAATAGCTCTTCTGATGCTTAACCATATCAGCGGTAACGCTTCCACCCTGAACATTAAGAATATGGCTAGCATATTTCTTCATATCGTCAATAAAGCCCAAGGGTGCATTAAGAGTGCCCGGTTCATCGAGTAAAAGACCGATGCCAAGATCCATCTTAAGAAAGGTAAAGCCCATATCCATTCTTTTTTTAAGAGCAAGACCCATATCATGACCGGTATGCTTACCGTCAACATCGGTATCGCAGTAAACTCTTATTTCATCGCGGAATTTTCCTCCGAGCAACTGATAAAGCGGAACACCGTATGCCTTGCCTGCAAGGTCCCAGAGGGCGATTTCAATACCGGAAACGCCACCTCCTTGGCGGGAGGGACCGCCGAATTGCTTTATTTTGCGGAATATTTTATCAACATTGCAGGGGTTTTCACCCAAGATGCGACTTTTAAGCATAAGCGCATAGGTTTTGGAAGAAGCATCTCGAACCTCGCCGAAGCCGCTGATGCCCTGGTTAGTATCTATTCTTAAAATTGTGCACCTTTTGGGCGCGCCATCGATATCAACGAAGCGCATATCGGTGATTTTAAGCTCAGAAGGATTTGAACAATAATTCATAGTAATTCTCCTTTAATTATAGTTGACATTTGCGCCAACCGGCCATATCATTATTATAAATAAAGGATTTTATGTTTTTCTACAACAATATAGCGATATTCGCAAACTATATTACGATTTTCAAGAGGTTTATATGAAAACAACCGAAACGATTGGTGAGATTCTGTTTGAGAATAATATGCCGCTTATAAAAATGTGGAATGTCAGCGTAACCCCCGGGCAAAGACCTTATTGGAAGCATTCCCATACCCGTTTTGAAATAATGGTGGTGGCTTCGGGCGGCGGAGAATATACAGCCGCCAACGGCGTTTACGAAATGAGAAAGGGCGATGTTTTCGTCTTTTCCTCTAACGAGGAGCATTGTATAACAAACGTGTCGGACGAGGGGCTTACAATAACCAATCTTCATTTTGAGCCGAGATATCTTGAAAAAACGGCATCAAGTGAAAAGGATAGCTTTATTGAGCTGTGCTTTTCCCATTCCGATAAATTTAAAAACCGCATTCCGTCAGATAAAGCAGAGTTTATAAGAGTCTGCCATGACAATATAAGGCAGGAGTTTATAAAGAAAGAAAGAGAATATGAGGTCAGCATAAGAGCCAACCTGAACCTTCTTATAATAAATCTTTTGCGTCATCATAATTATGAGGCGCATGAAACCTATGACAAAAAAAATAACTTAAAAAATATACTCTCGGTTTTCGATTATATAGACAACAATTTTTCCGAAAATCTAACACTCAACGAGTTGGCTGAGGTTGCAGGCTTAACGCCAAATTATCTTTCTTTCCTTTTCAAAAAACTCAATGGTATTTCGCTTTGGGACTATATAACCGCCAAAAGAACCGAAAAGGCGGCGGCGCTGATAGTTTCGGGTGGTTCGCAGACATTTCTGGATATCGCAACCGAGTGCGGCTTTAATAATACCGCCAATTTCAACAAAGCCTTTAAAAAGCACAAGGGGCTTACTCCCAGCGAGCTTAAGAAAAACCCCAAACGGCTTTATCATTAAAAGAGATTGCTGTTTTTAGAGGGAGGCTCATTAAACATTTTCTTGTATTGCTTATAAAAGCCTGAATAATCGTTAAAACCGCAATCGAGAGCGGCTTTAATAACGGGTTCTCCACCCATAATTTTCTGCCTTGCTTTAATAAGGCGTTTTTTAAGTATATATTGATGAACAGAGATATTCATATCCTTTTTAAAGGTGTGCGCCAAAGAAGAAACCGAAGAATTTAATGCCTCGGCAATATTTTCGGCGGTAAGGGGTTCTGAAAGATTGGAATCAATATATTCAATAACCTTTGACGAAAAGTTATCCGCCATGCCGTTTTTTTTAGGGCCCACATTATTCGGGGTTATTTCGGATAAAATAAGTGTAAGGCAGGCCCTTAAAATTTTTTCCTTTATAATTGGGGCATCATCAGAGTCGGTCAGGGAGGACATTTTGTCAAAAAGATATAAAATGCTTTTATCGGGGTCCATAATAAAAACGTCGGTGTAGTGAGCGAGTGCAGAGCCTGCGCATTCTGTGTCCATAAAATCAAGAACGCAACGGTAGTATTCGTTTTGATTCCCCGTTATAACAAATTGATGATATGCGCCCTTGGGAATAATAATCAAAGTGTCGGGCTTTAAGGTTATATGCATGGTATCGGCAACAAGCTCGGCCTTACCACCCTTGAAGAGTATAATTTCATAAAAAGGGTGGAACTCTCGGCCGTAGCGGTCGCTTGTGCCAACGGCGCATTTGAAGTTTATTGAGTTATAGGTCAATGTTTTTGAAAAAGAATCAGACATATCTTCACCTCTACTAAAAAGTATATTACATTTTGCAGAAAAGTCAATATATAAGGCAAGTTTGGATATATACTTTGATAATTCTATATTATATAATGTTCATAGTTTGAGCAGTATTGCTCTTTAGGAGGTAATAAAATGCGCGAGCAGATTATTAAAACAATCGAAGAAGAAAAACTGATTGTTATTGTGCGCGGTGTTAAAAGCGAGCAGTTGATTCCCTTAGCAGAGGCAATGTATAAGGGCGGTGTTCGTCTTTTAGAGGTTACTTATAGCGCAAACGGTTCTGTTTCGGATGAAGAAACCGCCAAGAATATTGAAATTCTTTCAAAGCATTTCGAGGGCAGAATGCTTATCGGTGCAGGAACAGTTATTACAACTAAGCAGGTTGAATTAACTGCAGCAGCAGGCGGTAAGTTTATCATTTCTCCCGATACATTTGTTGATGTTATCAAGAAAACAAGGGAGTTAGGGCTCGTTTCAATGCCCGGTGCATTAACTCCGAGCGAAATTCAGACCGCTCACAGAGCAGGCGCAGATTTTGTTAAGATGTTCCCAATAACAAATATGGGTCCCGATTATGTTAAGGCTGTTAAGGCTCCGCTTTCTCATATTAAGCTATTAGCTGTTGGCGGTGTTGACAATAATAATATGGCAGATTATCTTAAGGTAGGCATCAGCGGCTTCGGAATCGGTTCAAATATAATTGATAAAACCAAGCTGGCTGCAGAGGATTGGGCAGGTATAACAAGGCTCGCAGAAGAATATGTTGCTGCGGCCAAACAATAAATATAATTGGAGGATATATAAATGAAAAAGATTGTTACCTTCGGCGAAATTATGATGAGACTTAACCCCGCAGGCTACAGCCGCTTTGTTCAGGCAGAGGGCTTTGATGCAAGCTATGCAGGCGGCGAGGCAAACGTTGCGGTTTCTCTTGCTAACTATGGTATGGATGCAGCATTCGTATCCAAGGTTCCGCAGCATGAAATCGGTCAGTGCGCAGTTAATGCCCTTAGAAAATATGGCGTTGATACCAGCAAAATTGTTCGCGGCGGCGAAAGACTTGGTATTTATTTCGTAGAAAAAGGCGCTTCTCAGAGACCCTCAAAGGTTATTTATGACCGCGCATATTCTGCAATCAGCAAGGCAACTGCTGCTGATTTTGATTGGGATGCAATTTTTGAGGGTGTTGATTGGTTCCATTGGACCGGTATTACTCCCGCTCTCGGCGGCGAGCTTCCCGCAATCTGCCTTGAGGCTTGTAAGGCAGCTAAGGCAAAGGGTGTTAAGATTTCTTGTGACCTTAACTACAGAAAGAAGCTTTGGTCAAGAGAAGATGCCAATAAGACTATGACCGAGCTTATTAAATATGTTGATGTTTGCATCGCAAACGAAGAGGATGCAAAGGATGTATTCGGCATTGAGGCTGAGGGCACCGATATTGATGCAGGCAAGCTCAACCATGAGGGATATATTTCTGTTGCTAAGCAGATCAGCGAGAAATTCGGTTGCGAGAAGGTTGCTATTACCCTCCGTGGCTCAATTTCTGCTAACGATAACGATTGGGCAGCAATGCTTTATTCAGATGGCAAGGCTTATTTCTCACCCAACTATAGAATCCATATTGTTGACCGCGTTGGCGGCGGCGATAGCTTCGGCGGCGGCCTTATTTATTCCTTGCTTTCGGGCAAATCCGAGCAGGATGCAATCAACTTTGCAGTTGCAGCTTCTTGCTTAAAGCATACTATCGAGCAGGACTTCAATCTTGTAAGCGTTGCAGAGGTTGAGAGTCTTGCAGGCGGTAACGCATCAGGCCGCGTTCAAAGATAAAAACAAAAAATCAAAGCACCGTTCTTTGTGATATGCACCTCCAAAAGTTAGACACTTTTGGAGGTGCATATTTTTTATGTAAAAACGAGAGCCGCAGGGTATTAAAGATTTACCCTGCGGCTCTGCTGCCCTGACAAAAGTCCATAGAGGGCAGGTTAGTCAGCTAAAAATTTAAGCGGTGAAACATATTCATCGTTCACGGTAACTTCGATGTGCAGATGTCGCTCCTCAACCGATTCCGATGGGATAACATCAATCGTTCCGATTTGGGTTGCAGAGTCAACGCTATCGCCAACGCTGACGGTTGGAACTGCGTTAAGTCCGCAATATTTTGCTTTGATGCCGCTTCCGTGGTCGATTAAAACATAGGAGCCGAGCATCGCATCGGTTGCAACCTCTAAAACGGTTCCTTTTCCTGCGGCAACAACGGGAGTTCCTGCCTTAGCGGCAATATCAACTCCTTTATGCAGACGCATATCCTCGAATGTCATAGAATACTGAAGCTCGCTGTCAGAGTAGCCCTTGATGATTTCCCCGATAACGGGCGCAACAAAATAGGTTGCCGAATTGCCTGCCACCTCATCGGTGTCGCTATCGCTTTCGGGCTCTTCGGTAGGTTCGCTATCGGGAATTGTAGCTTCGGGAACAGACTCAGTCTCTTCCTTCTCGTTATTTTCAACGCTTTCGGGCAAAGAGGGCAGCTGTAAAGCAGAGGAATTGTTTTCTTCGGGCTCCTCAAGGCTTCTTATTCCTTGAACACCGCTCCAGGCAGCAATTCCAATTCCTAAAAAGCAAAGCACTAAAACTGCATAAAAAGCCTTGCCGTTAAGAAATTTTATGAATTTTGAGGTCTTATTATTCTTAACTTTCATATTATCTTTCCTTTCGCTCATATTTTTGGCAAAAGAAAAAGATATATTCAAAAAATTTAATTAAATTGTTTAATCTTCGTTAACAAAATGTCCACACATATATGTTTTCAGTGCTGTATAATGATGATAGTCCAATGAGGGAAGCCGCAATCCCGATTTGGATGCTCTACCCTCCTCAAAACAACCCACAAAAAAGGAAAAGACCGTCCTAAAAAGACGGTCTTTTTCATTTTTACATATTTCCCGAATTATGCATTATCAAAGAAACTGCTGCAACGGGCGCGGTTTCGGCTCTTAAAATTCTTGGGCCCAGAGTTGTAACCGTAGCGCCTGCATTTCTGAGCATTTCAGCTTCCGCTAAAGAAAAGCCACCCTCGGGGCCTATTATAACGGCAATTTTTTTAACATCTTTTTCTATTTGTTCAACAGCCTTACCGCCCAACTCATAGAAGAAATAGCATTTATCGAAAGAGGAAAGCTCTTTTGCAACCTCAGTTAAGGTCATAGCGTTCTTAACCTTGGGCAGAATGCCTCGGCCGCTTTGACCTGCCGCTTCATCGGCAATTCTTTGCCAACGCTCTTGTTTTTTTAAAAGCTGTTTTTCATCGGGACGGGATACACAGTTTTGAGAAACTGTGGGGACAACAAAAGTTACTCCCGTTTCAACCGCTTGACGAACGATAAGGTCCATTTTATCGCCTTTAGTAAGGCATTGAAAAAGGGTAACCTCAACGCTCGGTTCGCTATTGGTTTTACAGATACCATCAATATTTAATTCGATTCTTTCGTCCAAAACGGCAGAAATTGTGCAATTATAGTCGTTGCCCTTGGTATCGCAAACGGTCAGCGCTTCGCCAACGCGCATTCTTAACGATTTTGCGATATGCTTAGCGTCGTCACCCTCGATAAATGGAGCGCTTTCGAAAAATTCTTTAAAAAAACGCGGCATTGTCAACATCCTTTAGCATAGTTTTCTTTATTATACATAAACTGTAACTGTATTTCAACTTTTAACGTTGAAATTTAAAATCAGGATAAAGAGGTGTTAAAAATGAAGGTTAAAATTGATAGAGAGGGTTGCATTTCCTGCGGTCTTTGTGTTAATACCTGCCCCGAGGTATTTCGCTTTGCCGATGACGGCTTAGCAGAGGTTTTCGGCAATGCCTATGAGCATAAGGCGGCGGTTCGAGAATCAGCCGAGGGTTGTCCCGTCAATGTTATTCATACTGAAGATTAAAAAACGCGTGAGTCAACTTGAGTTGACTCACGCGTTTTTATTTATTCATCTTCTTTTTCTTCGGTTTCATTGGGCTCATCATCTAAACCCTCAAGCACCGATTCATCAAACTTAAAGCCACCTATGAAGCCTTGATAGGCATCAATTTTGGTGTGGTCAATATCATCGAGCAGGTGCTCGTTTTCGTTGTGCTCGGCTTCGTAGTTTGCTGCTTCATAAAGAGCAATATGCTGTGCAATTCGCTCGCCTTCGGGGTATTCGACCTCGGCTGCGGGCTTAAAATGGCGCTTAATCATAATGATTATAAGGTATATAACCGAAACAATCGCGGCGGCGAGGGTTATATATATACCAATCACAAGGCCGGGAGTTTCATATTTGAAAACAATCGTGCTTGCACCTTCAGGAGCTGCAACCGCCATAAAACCAACATTGGCCTTTATAATGTCGCACTTTTGACCGTTAACATAGGCAGTCCAACCCTCGCTATAGGGAACAGAGAAGAAAACGAGATTGTCCTTACTCAAGGTTATCTTGGCTTCAAAGCCGTAGCTATCGTATTTAAACGAGCTTGCGGCAGTAGCGCGAAGCTTGGCACAGCTTTCGGCAATACCCTCGTTTGAAAAATCGAGGTAGCCTTTTTCCTCGTCAAAGTCGCCGATATTATAGTCGTTACGCAAATGTTTAAGATATTTGCTTACAATATCGGAATCCTTGCTGTCTATAAGCATTGCCATAAGCATTATATCGTCAATCTTGCCGTTGCCGTATTCCTTAAAATAATCGGCATCGTCAGAGGCTATATAATAGTCATAGCAAAAGCCCATCGGGATATAGTTGTTGTTTTCATAAATCTTATAGCCGTTCTCGGTTTTAAGATAGGTATATCCCGCCATTACATTTTCCGAATTTTCGAAAAATTCCTTAGAGTTATCAATAATGGGGTCAAGCAAGTATTTGACCGACAAAAGCGGTCTTATTGCGGAGGAATCGGTTGTCGGCCTACTTGCAACCGAGCGTTCCTCGCCGATATGCTGATAGAACTTGGTTATCGAGGAGGGAACTATAGAATGGAAGAAGTTTATAGAAGACTGACCGAGGTATAGACCGGTATTATCAACGCCGTCATAAACATCAATTCTTATAAACTCATCATCCTTTTTGGGCAAATCAATCTCGCCCTCAATAAGATTATCTATCATAACCTCGTCAATATCATAGGAATGAGATTGACCGCAGGCGATAAAGAAGGCTGAGTAAAGCACCGAAACCACGCAGACTAAAGCAATCAGCTGATTTAAAACGGCGGTTCTTTTCTTGATGATTGCGGGAATAAAGGCACGCAATATCAAAAGCGAGAACACCGAGATAACGCAGGTTGTCCAGAAACGGAGGTCATAATAATCGCCGCTGACGGTTTGAGTCTTGTCTAATAAATGGCGGATAGATTCAATAATATACTTTATGGGATTGGTTGCGGCATCGGTATAAAGGCCAAAGCCTGTAATTTTGCCGTTTTCCATACCTTTTGGCCAAAGGCCTATAACTGCAACAAAGCCCAAAGTAATTCCCAGAGTCCAACGCCAAGCCGCTTTCCAGTTGACCTTTGTGTCTTCAATTGAAATTGCGGTAGCAAGCGCCATCATCAAGATAGGCATATAGAACCATCTTGCATAATAAGAGGTGTTGAACATGTAAAATGCGGCGTTAAAGCCCGGAACAAGCGCCATAAAGGCGAGAATAACAATAATTCTTCTGAGCCAGGAACCTTTTTTCTCTGAAAGCAGGAAGGTTACAACACCTGTCATTGAGAAAAGAGGCAACCAACCGCCCAAAGAGGACCATTTAACATCTGCACCGGGGAAGAAAACAGGACGGGCGGGCAAATCGGGCGGGAAGAAGAAGCACTGGATAACATTGAGGAAAATCTGCTCTTTTCCGTAAAGCACCGAGCTCCAACCCGTAATATAGCTTTCAACGCGCTCGTTCTGCAGAACAGTTATAATGCTGGGCAGTAAAATCGCCGCCGCGAGCAAAAGGCCGAGAACGCATTCCAAAAGCATAAGCAAAAATTCCGAGAATTTAAACTTAAAGCTTTTTGAGAGCATTCGAACCGCCCAATAAATGATAGCAAAAACAACCATTCCAAAAAAGAAGAAATAGTTAGTCAGGGCGCAGATAAATACTGCGGCTATTAAAGCGCCGCGCTGTTTTTCTGCCATAAAGACTTCCATTGCCAAAAGTAAAAGAGGGAAGAAAACAATCGCCTCATGGAAATGGTTAAAGAAAATATTATAAACCGAAAATCCGCTAAAGGCATAGATAAGGCCGCCGAGCATTGCTGTTTCTGCGCGGGCAGTGAAGCGGCGAATAAACATATATGCAGTAAGCGAGGCACAAGCAAATTTCAAAATAAGCAGAGGTCCCATAAGATAGGGAACAAAGCTGTTTGGAAACGGCAGAGTTAACCAGAAAAACGGACTGCCGAGCAGGTAAAAGCTATATGAGCTTATAAAATCAGAGCCAAGGTCGGTCTGCCAGCTCCAGCCAAAAGAGCCTGAGCGCACCATTTCATGACAATATTGATAAAACGGAATTTGTTGCACGTTAAAATCGCCGAAAAAGATGAAATATCCTTTTCCGGTTACTATAAACGGGATAAAAAACGCGGTTGCGGTTAAAAGGCCTATTAAAAAGGTCATCAATCTCAACTGCTTTTTAGGTTTAAGGGTTGTGGTTGGCTCTTTAGTCATCCGTCTTTAGTCCTTTGCTTTTAATATATATTTATTTTACCATATATAAAAAATAAATCAACAATAATTGAAGCGTTGCTTTTTCTGCTTAAAAATATTATAATATTTTCATAAAAAAAAATCAACGCGGAGGAAAACAATGAACAGCCATTTTTACGCCATGCTTTTCAGAATGAAATATATCGACCGTTGGGCTTTAATGAGAAACACCAAAGCTGAAAACTTAAGCGAGCATTCGCTTGAAACGGCTTTTATTGCCCATGCGCTTGCAATAATCGAGAATAAGCGTTTGGGAGGTAAGGTTGATGCAGAAAAAGCTGCGGTGCTGGCGCTTTTCCATGATACCCCCGAGATAATAACAGGCGATTTGCCAACTCCGGTTAAGTATTTCAGCTCGGAAATTAAAAAGGCTTATGATGATATGGAGCAGGTTGCGGTTGAAAAGCTGCTTAATTACCTGCCCGAAGATTTAAGACCCGAGTTTGCAGCGATATATAATGAAAAAGACGAGCATATATTAAAAATAATAAGAGCCGCAGATAAGCTGTCGGCGCTTATAAAATGCCGTAATGAGTTGAAAATGGGGAACCGCGAGTTTTTATTGGCAGAAAAGTCTGCATTAAAGGCAATTGAGAGCTTGGAACTTCCTGCTGCCAATGTTTTTCTCGATGAGTTTTTGCCCTCGTTCTCGCTCTCTTTAGATGAGCAGCAGTAGCCTGTGGGGTAGATGAGCAGCAGTAGCCTGTGGGGATATTGCAATTTTAATAAATATATGATATACTGTTTTTTAATCAATATAGGCAAACGCCTAAGCTTCAGAAAGGAAATGTATTATGGCAAATCCTAACAATCTTTGCCCCGGCTGCATGAATGAAAAGCTTGCCGATGGCAAATGTCCTATTTGCGGATATAATCCCGAAGAGCCCGTTAATCCTATGTTTTTGCGTCCCGGCTCAATGCTTGACGGAAGATATATGATAGGAAAGGCTATCGATAACAACGGCGAGGGTATAACCTATTTAGGTTATGATACTGTTACCGCAACAACTGTTAATATCAGAGAGTTTTTTCCCTTAGGTCTTTGTGAGCGCTCGGAGGATGGCAATGTTTTAATGCTTTCCGGCGCCGAGTTTGCTTATAATGATACTCTTTTAAAGTTTGTTGATTTATCCAAGCAGCTTTTCCAGCTTAATGAACTGCCTGCTTTATTTGATATTGTTGATATAAGAGAGGCAAACAGCACCGCCTACCGTATAACCAAGGCTGTTCCCAGCATAACTCTGCGCGAGTTTTTGATGAGAAATGGCGGAATGCTCAAGTGGGACCAGGCGCGTTCGCTTTTTGCGCCGCTTGTTTCCTCAATTTCCGCTATTCATAAGGCCGGAATTATCCATCGCGGTATTTCTCCCGATACCCTTTATGTCGGAAAGGACGGAAAGGTTCGAATTACAGGCTTCTGCATTCCTGAAACAAGAACCGCAAGAAGTGCTGTTACTTCGCAGTTGTTCCCCGGCTTTGCCGCTATTGAGCAGTATGGCGAAGCAGGAACTCAAGGCACTTGGACCGATGTTTATGCCTTCGCCGCAACAATTTACAGAACTCTCGTCGGCAACCCTCCTCCTGAGGCAACCGAGAGAATTGAAAATGATAATATGACCATTCCTGCCAAGATTGCGCATGAAACTCCCAAGGCGGTTTTAGAAACCTTGGCAAATGCTTTACAGGTTCTGCCTGATGATAGAACAATGACCATTGATGAAATGCGCAAGGGTCTTTCGGTTTCTGCGGCAGTTTCAACCGCGGCAGTTAAAAAAGAACCTGCCGCTCCTACGCCACCTCAAAAAAGCAAGAAGAACTCCAAGAAAAAGAATGCCTCGGGCAAAATGTATGGCCTTGTTGCAGGTATAGTAACTGCATTCTTACTGGCAATTATCGTTTTCTTTGTGCTTTCGCTTATGGGCGTGTTTGAGCCTGAGGATCCTTCAACCGACTCGTCGGGTAACGGCCTTGACGCAAGCTTTACCGTAAGCCAGGATATTGCAAGTAAATCGGATATTCAGTTTGACCCCGGTCTTACAGCATTACCCAACTTTAAGGGCCTTAAATATGCCGATGTTATCAACAACATTGATTTTGAAGGTGTTTATAAGTTCAAGGTAACTGCAAAGCAGTATAGTGATACTTATAAAGCAGGCTATATTATATCTCAGTCGCCTGCAGAGGGAACAACGGTTGAAAAGAATACAACTATTGAGGTTGTTTTAAGCCTTGGGCCCTATTATATGAGTATGCCTGACATTACAGGAATGACTAAGGATGAAGCAATCTTAGCATTGCTTAAAGCCGGCTTCGCTTATGATAATATCGTATTCAGCGAGAGATATGATGAGGAGAAGGCTCCGAGCACAGTTATCGGAACTGAGCCCGGTCTTGGCCAGAGCGTCAACGCTGATTCAAGAATTGAGGTTATAATCAATTCCTTTAAGGGAACCGACCCGATAGAATAACCAATAAAAAACCCAAGCCAAAGCAATGTGCCCCCTGTCAACTTGACAGGGGGCACATTA
>CASFLA010000034.1 GCA_949295415.1 uncultured Oscillospiraceae bacterium | reverse complement strand
AATATGCTTAAAGGCGAGGACATCGCCATAATTCCGATTCTGAGAGCGGGCCTCGGCTTCGTTGACGGAATGCTGGAGCTGGTTCCTAACGCCAAAGTCGGCCACGTGGGACTTTACAGAGACCCTGATACTCACGAACCTGTTGAATATTACTGCAAGCTTCCTGCCGATATCCCTGAGCGTGATGTTTTCGTTCTTGACCCGATGCTTGCAACTGGCGGCTCTGCTATTGACGCTGTTGATAAGATTAAGGCGAGAAATCCTAAGAGCATCAAGTTTATGTGCATTCTTGCAGCTCCTGAGGGTGTTGAGGCTTTAACTAAGGCTCATCCCGATATTGAGGTTTACTGCGCAGGTCTTGATTCTCATCTAAATGAGCATTGCTATATTATTCCCGGCCTTGGCGATGCAGGCGACAGAATTTTCGGCACAAAATAAGTTTAAAATTAAAACCGCCCAAAGCGTAATGCTTTGGGCGGTTTTTTGTAAGCAAATATTATTTAATTTATTTATAAAGACCTAAAAGCTTTAGTGCTTCAAAAACAACAGGAATAGCAAGAGGAATGAGAATTGAGGTTAACCAACCTGTTGCATCAAGAGCAGGGATGGAGAATAACATTCTGATTGGTGTTGCAACCAAAAGTATTGTAGCCAATATGCAAATGCCAACGATTATAAACATAAATCTGTTATGGAAAATGCGATTATAAATCATATCGGAGGTTCTTGTGCTGAACATAAAGAAAACGAGAGTAAATACTAATGATACAAAGGTTGCTGTTGTAGCACCACTATGGCCGATATTAACAATAGCAACAATTATAGGAACAATAGAAATTATTGCACCGGTTATTGCGGCCTTTATAATACTTCTAAGATCGAACATTTTATCGCCGATGGTTCGCGGTGGAACATTCATAACACCAATATCGGCAG
Source organism: uncultured Oscillospiraceae bacterium (assembly GCA_949295415.1). GTDB lineage: Bacteria > Bacillota > Clostridia > Oscillospirales > Acutalibacteraceae > UMGS172. The sequence goes on along the minus strand of CASFLA010000034.1, from coordinate 15,015 downwards.
TTTCGTATCCGATTGATGCAATGGGGAAAAGAAGCGCGAATATTGCACCGAGTAAAATAAGCGGAGTTGAGGGAAAAATAGCACCATAGAATATAATTCCAAATACCATAACAATAAACATACAAGCACACATACTCATATAGTAGTTAGTATATTTTGTGAAGTTGTTGAAAATGCCTCGGGCATTTCTGATTGCCTTAACAATGGAGGTAAAGCTATCATCATAAACGATTATATCGGCATTTCCCTTAGCAACATTAGTTCCTGATTTACCCATGGCACAGCCAACTTCGGCGTAAGACATAGGAGCATAGTTTGCGGCGCTATCAGCGGTTAAGAGAACCTTTTCGCCGTTTCTGTGAAGCGCGTTGACCATTCTTATTCTGTCATCTGAGGAGAATCTTGCGCAAACCTTGATTTTATTAACAACTGCGGCAAGCTCATCATCTGAAAGGCAGGCGGTTTGCTCGCCGGTAACGGCTAAATCTTCTTCAGAAAGAATACCGATTTTCTTGGCAATTGAGGAAGCGGTATTTATATGGTCGCCTGTAAACATAACAGTTGAAATGCCGCTGCGCTTACACAACGCTATATCACTTGCAACGCCCCTGCGTTCGCGGTCTGAAATACCAAAGAGGCCTAAAAATTCCAAATCATATTCTAAGGAATCCAACTCTGTTTCAGCAGGAACAGCATCGAGAATTTTATAAGCAATGGCAAGAACGCGGTAGCCCTCGCTGCAAAGGTCCTCATAGTTCTTGCGAATTTCTTCGCTGTTTTTGGAATTGCAACGCTCTAAAATAATATCAGGAGCACCGCGAACAATTGAGAAAACCTTTCCCTCAATCATATTAACTGTGGTTTTGATTTTTCTTTCAGGGTTTAAAGGAATTACAGAAATACGCGGGAAATGCTCATCAAGGTCAGATTTATCTATATTAAGGTATCTTGACGATGCAGAAGCGAGAGCATTTTCGGTATGGTCCAGAACCTCTCCGTCTTCCTCCATATCGCAACTTAGAGCACCAAAACGCATTGCAACCTCTGCCTGTTTTGTTACAGTATCAGAGCGCAGGTCAATAGTTTTTTCGCCGTCAAAAACCTTAACGAGCGACATTTTATTTTGCGTTAAGGTTCCGGTTTTATCTGAACAGATAACGCTTACACCGGCCAGCTTTTCAATAGTAACGGGATTAAAGATAACGGCGTTATCTTTTTCCAAACGCTTGATTCCAAGCATAAACAATGTTGCAATTCTGGTTGATAAGCTACCCGGAACAACAGCAATATAAAAAGCAACTGCCGCAATAAGCGCCTCTAAGAACTTGCCCCAACCTATGCTGCCCTTAGTGGCAAAGGTGCCGAGTGCGGTTATAATAACGCAGGCGGCAAGGCTTATAAATTGGAATATCTTAAGCAGGTCGTTATATCGGTCAGAAATTCGGTCCTGAACACCTTTATGTATAAATATTTTATCCTTAATAACAGTTCTTCTGATTTCGGCATCAGCGCCCGTTTCGGTAATAACCGCTAAAGCATCGCCGGTAATTATATGACATCCGCAATAAACCATATTTTCGCGTTGAGTAACAGGTATATGGTTTTCAAAAAGTGAAAGCGCCTCCTTATTAACAACAACGACTTCTTTTTCATTATAAAGAACCGACTCATCGCATCTTAAGCCGTTAGACTTTATCAGTCTTGCATCGGCAGGAACATAATCGCCCTCAGTTAAAATGATAATATCACCGGGAACCAAGTCCTGACCTTTAACTGTTTTTGTTTTGCCATCGCGGATAACCCTTGCTGTAACATGCATTCTGTTGCCAAGGCTTGCAAGCATATTTCTTGAATAATATTCAGATAAGATGCAAAGTGCCGCTTTAATGCAAATGAGAAGCACCATTATAATAGGAAATAATAAATTATTTGTTCCAAGAACAAGCTCTCTTAAAATAAATATTATAAGTAAGCAAGCAAGAAGAATAATCGCAGGCTTCTTTAATTGGTCAATAAAAGCATCATAAATGCTTATTTCTTCCTCATTAACTGTAAGGTTTTTACCATACTTGTTAAGACGCTTTGCGGCATCGTTAGTTGATAATCCTTTTTCGCGGTCGGTTTTAAGTTCTTTAATGACTTCTTCAGCTGTAGCACTGTGCCATATCATAAGGTTAACACTCCCATTGCGAATAAAATACTTTTATTTTCAACTATTATACATTAAACAATTATAAAAATCAATTATTTTAAAATATCGAAAAATTTCTGTTTATTTATTGAAATAAATATGTTAAAATGACTTAAGTTGGAGGGATATACTTTGGATTGGACAGAAATTAAAATAACAGTGCCACAAAAAAGAACCGAAGAGGCAGAAGCTATTGCCAATATGGTTGTTCCTTATGGCATTTATGTTGAAGATTATTCTGAACTCGAAAAGGATGCGAGAGAAATCGCACATATTGATCTTATTGATGAGGATTTGCTTAATAAGGATAGAACTGTATCGATTGTTCATATTTATATCAGCAACGAGGAAAATCCTTTTGAGGCCGCAGAATACTTAAAGGAACGCTATGCGGCGGTTGGAATTAAATCTGATATAAAGACCGATAATGTTAATGATGCCGCTTGGGCAGATAACTGGAAAAAGTTTTTCAAGGTTACCGAAATCGGCGAAAAATTAGTTATCAGACCATCTTGGGAGGAATATGATAATAAATCAGGCAGGGTTGTTTTGAGTATTGATCCCGGCGCCGCTTTTGGGACAGGAACTCATGCAACCACAAGAATGTGTCTTTCTTTGGTTGAAAAATATGTTAAAGAAAACTGCGATGTGCTTGATATTGGCAGCGGCAGCGGAATTTTAAGCATTGCCGCGGCATTGCTTGGTGCAAAAAAGGTTGACGGTGTTGATATTGATCCCGTTTCAGTTAAGGTTTCAAATGAAAATGCTGTGATAAACAATGTTCAAAATATTGTTAACTTCAAAAAGGGTGACCTTTTAGAAGAAATCAGTGGGAAGTATGATGTTATATGCGCTAATATCGTTGCCGATGTTATTATTTCTCTGTTAGAAACCGTTGAACAGTTTATGAAGCCCGAAACAGTATTCCTTTGCTCAGGAATTATTGATATAAGGGAAGAGGATGTGAAATGCGCATTCCAAAAATTCGGCTTTAAGATACTAGATGAATTTGAAAGTGAAAATTGGCGCGCTTTTGCAGTCATAAAAGCATAATAAATTTTAAGGAGTAAAATATGCTTCAGTTTGAAGAACAAAAAATCAGGCTTTCAGGTCTTGATAAAGATATTAAGGACCTCGGCGAAGCGTTGGGTCTTGCTTATTTAAGAAAAGAGGTTGAAAGCCTTGAAATTCAGGCTTCGGCTCCTAATTTCTGGGATAATATTGAAAAGGCTCAGGAAATACAGCAGAGAACAAGCCGTCTTAAAGAAAAGGTTCAAAAATATGAGCGGTTGAGCAGTAATTATGAGGATGCGCTCGTTCTTATTGAAATGGCCGATGAGGAGGGAGATTTATCCCTGCTCGATGAGGTTGTAGCGGCGGTTGATGAGGTTATAGAAAGCCTTGAGGAGCAGCGCCTTTCTACTCTGCTTACCGGTGATTATGATGCTAATAATGCTATCTTGACCTTCCATGCAGGCGCAGGCGGAACCGAGGCGCAGGACTGGAACCAGATGCTTGTCAGAATGTATTCCCATTGGGCCGAGAAGCGCGGCTTCAAGGTCAATATGGTTGACTTTTTAGATGGTGATGAGGCAGGTCTTAAAAGTGCTGTTTTAATGGTAAACGGCGAGAATGCTTACGGTTATTTAAAGGGCGAAAACGGTGTTCACAGACTCGTTCGTTGCTCGCCTTTTGATAGTTCGGGAAGAAGACATACTTCATTTGCTTCATTAGAGGTTATGCCCGAAATTTCCGATGATACAAGCGTTGAAATCAGGGATGAGGATATAAAGATTGATACCTATCGCTCAAGCGGTGCGGGTGGTCAGCACGTTAATAAAACCGAATCCGCCATCAGAATTACCCATTTGCCGACGGGTATTGTTGTTGCTTGTCAAAATGAACGCAGTCAGTTGCAGAACAAGGCCGTTGCTATGACAATGCTCCGTTCAAAGCTTATCGAAATTAAAGAGCGCGAGCATCTTGAGAAGATAGAGGATATTAAAGGTGTTCAAAAGGAAATCGCCTGGGGTTCGCAAATAAGGTCTTATGTTTTTATGCCTTATACTCTTGTGAAAGACCATAGAACAGGCTTTGAAAGCGGTAACGTTGGCGCCGTTATGGATGGAGAGCTTGACGGATTTATCAATGCTTACTTAAAAGCGCTTTCCAAAAACGAGCTGGGAAACTATGATTCGGCAGAATAAGTTTAAAAAAGTTCATAAATTTTGCAAATATCTATTGCATTTTGCCGCAAATTAGCGGATAATGTTTCTAGCAATCATATTATCTTATGAGGTGTTTTTTATGTTAAATTACAATGTAAAAATCGGTTTGTGTCCGCTTCGCCGTAACACAACCAACCGTCCTGCTAAAACTTTTCTTACCTGGGTTTCAGCTGAGGAAAGAGGACACAGATTCGTTAACTACATCAAGGAAAAATACACTAACGAAAATGTAACCTTCGTTGATACTGAGGGTCTTGGTATTAATGACCTTATCTTTGATGATGCTTCTGCTGCTGCCGCTGCTGAGCGCTTTAAAGCAGAGGGTGTTGATGCAGTTTTAATTATCAACTGCAACTTCGGTAACGAAGAGGCTGCTGCTGACCTTGCTAAAGCAGTTGGCAAGCCGGTGTGTATTTGGGCTCCGTTAGATGATGAATATTATGTTGACGGTATGCGTCCTACCGATTCTCAGTGCGGTTCTTTCGGTCTTTCTCGTCAGATGCAGAGATATCATATTCCTTTCTCTCATATCATTTCCTGCGAGCATGACTCAGAAGAGTTCGATGAGGGCTTCACCCGATTCATCCGCGTATCCTGCATGGTTAAAAACTTTACCGGTCTTCGCATTGGCCAGATTGGAACCCGTCCTGCTCCGTTCTTCTCAGTTATCTGGAACGAAGGCGAGCTTATGGAGAAGTTTGGTATTCGCATTATTCCTTTCAACTATGCTATTATTCAGAACAAGTTTAACGAGATTCTCGCAACTGAGTTTGAAGAGATTGCTAAATTTGTTAAGTTCTTCAAAGAGAACTATAAATATGATGAGATGACCGAGGTTCAGCTCGATAAGATGGGCGCCGCAGTTATCCTTTTTAAGAAGCTCTTTGAGGAGAATAAACTCGATGTTATGTCAGGCGAGTGCTGGACTGCCTTCCCGCAGATGTTTGATGGCTTCTGCCCCTGCGCAGTTTACGGCGTTCTTAATGACCTTGGCTACATAGTTACCTGCGAAAGTGATATCCATGTTGCTATGACTATGGCTCTTCTCCGTAGCGCATCACTTGGTAAGAAGACTCCGTTCTTAGGCGAATTTACTGTTCGTCACCCTGAGAACAAGAATGCAGAGCTTCTTTGGCATTGTGGACCGTTCCCGCTTTCTGTTAAGGCTGAGAGCGGCATTGACAGCACTGCTCGTCTTGTTAACCAGCGTGAGTGGTTCCGTGGAAAAGACGGTACCTATACCGTTGCAAGAATTGACCAGGAGAGCGGCAACTATATGGTTCTGCCGATGATTTGCAAAACTGTTCCCGGTCCTCAGACTCATGGCACTTATATTTGGGGCGAGTTTGATGATCTTAAGAAGGTTGAGGATAGACTTTTTGACGGTCCTTATATCCACCATTTCTGCGAGATGGAAGGCGATTACAGAGCTGAGTTTAAAGAGTTCTGCAAATATTGCCCGAACCTTTCTTATGATGATTCAGTAGAAAAATAATTAACCTTTGCCGCCTCTAAAATAGAGGCGGCTTTTTTGTGATGTATGAAAGCGTATAGAATTATAAATCTGATTGAAGTAATTTTAGGCATTATATTCTTTTTGTATTTTTTTGCTTGCGTTATATATGCAGGGCTTAAAATCAACATTATATATGTTTGGGTGTTGATGGGCGCGGTGCTTATTCCTAAAGGAATTGTCTGGTTAAAGCGTTCTGATAATTTGCCTAAGCTTATTAAAGCCGCATATTATGTTTTTGACGGACTTTTTGCTATCTTTTTATCCTTGCTATTCGTCTTTTTGGGATTTTTAATAAACGATATGAACGCGAAGCCGGTTAAGAATGCTGATTATTGCGTTGTTTTGGGCGGCGGCTTAAAGGGTGAAAGACCCTCTGCAATACTGCAAAGAAGAATAAATGCCGCTTATGATTATCTGATTGAAAATCCCGATACTATTGCTATTGCAACGGGTAAAAAAGCAGATGATGAGATAATAAGCGAGGCCTTATGCATAAAGCGTGAGCTTATGAAAATGGGAATCAGGGAAGAAAGGATTCTCATGGAGGAAAGATCGGCAAAAACCATAGAAAATTTTCAGTATGCCTTAGAACTTACGGACGAGCCACAGAGCATAGTAGTTGTCAGCAACGGATTTCATCTTTTCAGGTCTAAAATGATACTCCGCAATTTGACCGATGTTACCGTTTCGGGTATGCCGGGAAAAAGTGATAGCATTTTAACTCCGCATTACTGCTTCAGAGAATTTATTTCTTTTAGTATTGATGTTCTGTCCGGTAATTATAAAATAAAATAGTAAAACTCCCAATAGCTTATATAATCCCCTTAAAGTAGCCTTGAAAACTTTTTGTTTTTTCAAGTTTCTACTCTAAGTGGATTATATCATCAGCCATTGGGAGTTTTTTATCTGTTATAAAGAGCGTTTAAGCGCTTATAATGTGCTTTATCAATTTTATTTAATTGTTCCTTGGTTATTCTGTAACTCCAGTTACCATCGGCTTTTCCGGGAATATTAAGCCTTGTGTCAGCACCGAATTTTAATAAATCCTGAATGGGCAGGATAACGGTATTGGCGTGGCTTGCAAAAAGGAAACGGATAATATGGTCATAGCAGTTATCCCAGTTTTTATCGGTATAACCAAAGTATTCGAGCATTTTATCTCTCATATCCTTGTCCTGTTCCCAAACATAGCCAAGAAGGGTATTATTATCATGGGTGCCTGTGTAAGCAATGCAGTTTGCGGGAAAATTATGCGGTCTGTGTATGCTGTCATTATCGGATAAAAAGCCAAACTGTAATACTCTCATACCCGGAAATCCACTATACTGCACCAATGAATGAACTTCAGGTGTTATATCGCCAAGGTCTTCGGCAATAAGAAGCTTGCCTTTGGCAACTCTTTTTGCCATATCAACAAACTTTTTGCCGGGGCCCTTAACCCACTTGCCTTCTGCGGCAGTTTTAGCATCTTTTGGAACACTCCAAAAGCTTTCAATGCCTCTGAAATGGTCAATCCTAATACCGTCAAAGAGATTAAACATCATTTTTAGCCTTGCTTTCCAAAAACTAAAGCCGTCTTTTTCCATAACCTCCCAGTTATATAAAGGATTGCCCCAAAGCTGACCGTCTTTACTGAAATAATCGGGCGGAACTCCTGCAACAGAGGATGGGGAGTAGTCATCGTCTAATAAAAACTGCTCTCTATTTCCCCAAACATCTGCACTTTCAAACGAAACATAAATCGGTATATCGCCGATTATTTCAATGCCGTTTTTGTTGGCATACTCCTTTATAGCTTTCCATTCTCTTGAAAACTCAAACTGAATGAATTTCCACATAAAGAGAATGTCGTCATCAGGTGTATCAATAGTCCATTTAGTCCAACTTTTGTTATTATTGGCAGACAGTAAAGCCATAAATAAACAGCATTGCTCTAAATACTTGTTTTTAGCAACAAAACGCTCTATTTCCTCTTTATTTTCAACTCTCTGTGATGCTTTTAACAGAACTGCTAATCGTTCTTTCTTGAGGCGTTCAAACTCGCAGGAATAAGGAGATTTTTGCTTTAATGACTCTAATTCTTCCTTAGTTAAGAGTTTGTTTTCAAAAAGAGATTGTGGGTCAATAAAATACGGATTGCCTGAAAATGAAGAATATGATTTATATGGGGAATTGCATTCATCGGTCATGCAAAAGGGGAGGACTTGCCAATAAGAAAAGCCGCAATCCTTTAAGAAATCAATAAACTCAAACGCGTTTTTGCCGAAATTACCGATTGAAAAATCTGAGTAAAGCGAGGAAATATGCATTAAAACGCCGCTTTTTCTTTCTGTTAGTCCTGCCATTTTTCAGTTCCTTTCGTTAAGACAAATTAAAGCGGCTAAATTACCGCGATTACCTTGGGTTTGACGGTGAGAAAAGAGATACTTATGATTACATTTGGTGCAAACATCGGTAACTGTTATGTTCTCTTTTTTCAGCCCTGCCAAAACTAATGTTTTAAAATTTGTTTCCCATAGGTTTATATGATATTTTCCTCCGCCATCTTCTTTGATAAAAGATTCTTTATCTTGGAACGGAAGTTTATTAAATTCCTCAAAAACGGGAGTATCTACCTCAAAGCAGCAAGGCCCGATTGATGGGCAGATGGCCGCTTTTATATTTTCTGGGTTACACCCAAAAGCCGCAACCATTTTATCAACTGTTTTCTTACCAATCATACCAACAGTTCCGCGCCAACCCGCATGAGATGCGGCAATAACCTTTTTCACGGGGTCATAAAACAGTAGCCCTACGCAGTCAGCAAACTGAGTTACTAAAGTTAAACCGGGAACATTGGTTATAAGCCCGTCAACATCATCGTAATCGCGTTCGGTTATAATTCCCTTACCGGCATCGGCTTCAGTGACAATGCGTATATTTGTTGTATGGGTCTGTTTTGATAAAACGCATTTTCTGTAATCTGTTCCAATTGCTGAGCAGATTCTTTTATAATTTTCCAAAACCTTTTCATCGTCATCGCCGCGGGAAAAAGATAGGTTCATACTAGCAAAAATGCCCTCACTAACACCGCCGAGCCTGGTTGAAAAGCCGTGCTTGATTCCGGCAAGCTCTAATGACGGAAAGGTAAAATATAAAACACCGTTTTTATTATTTAGATGTAAATTATTGGTTCTAATCATAATTTTACTCCTAAAAATTATCTGTCGCCATCAAGGCAAATCGTTTTATCTGTTTCAATGTTAAAGCCGTCTTCATAGCATTTTGCAATAACAGTTCCAACGGTATCAGTTCTGTAAATTTCCGAACCTATGTTTGCAAGCCTTTCTAAAACTTCATCTCTGGGATGGCCATAAGAGTTGCCGATTCCACTTGAGACAATCGAAACCTTAGGGGTAACCGCTGCAAGAAACTCCTGCTTTGAAGAATCACGACTGCCGTGGTGCCCGACCTTTAGAATATCGGCATCAAGGTTAAGAGGAAGTGTTAGCATATCTCTTTCCGCAGGTTCCTCGGCATCGCCTGTGAAAAGTAAGGTGTTTGTATAACAGTTAATAATTAGGCAAAGAGAATAATCGTTTATATCACTGTAAATTGAGCTTTTAGCCGGCGAGAGAGTTTTTATATTATAATTCTCTTTGCTGATAATATTTGTGTTTTCATTTAAAAGCATAAGGGTTGCTTTTTCTGCCTCAATGTTTTCCATCAAAGAGTTCTGGTATTTGCTTTTAGGCTCGTTTCCGTTAAAGTCCGGAGCGCAAACATTTTTAATATCGGTTGTAAGGAATATGTCCTCCATTCCGCCGATATGGTCCTCGTGCGGATGAGTTGCAATAAAATAATCGAGTGATTTAATACCGTGAGATTTTAAAAAATCGGCTATCAGTGGGCCGTCTGCCTTATTACCGCAGTCAATTAAAACGGTAAGCCCGTCAGGGAAGATGAGCAAAGAAGAATCTGCCTGACCAACATCAAAGAAATAAACTGTTAGTTTGCCGCTTGAATCAATAGGCTCAGTTTGCCTGCAACCGCAAGCAAAGATAAACAATAGAACAAGAAAAAATGAAATAATGCGTTTTAAATGCTTCATAATGACTCCTAAAATCATTTTTTAAAGGATATTGGACTTTTACCTGTGACCGATTTAAAAACTCTTGTAAAGTAATTGGCGGAGGAGCAGCCCATTTCCTCCGCAATATCCGAAACCGACATATCTGTTTTTGTCAGTAAAATGGTTGCATTTTGCACCATAAGATAATTTTTATATTGAATAGGTGAAAGACCGGTTGTTTGTTTGAATAAAGCGTAAAACCTTGATTCGCTGAAGCCGCAGAGGGAGGCAAGCTTTTCAATTTTTATCGGCGCCGTATAATTTTTTTCAAGATACTCAATCGCCTTAACAACAGGAGATGAAGAGTTTTCTTTTGGTTTGGTTTCCAGCTTTTTATAAACATCATCAAGCAGGGAATAGAAAAGTGACATTGCGGATAACTGATTACCGCTGTTAAACTCATTGTAAATTTTATGAAAAAGAACGCCGTCGTAGTCCTTAATTATCTGTAGTCCATAGTATTCCGATTGCAAAGAATTTGAGAACTTGAAATCGATTGATAACCAATCAATATCGGGGTTTCCACTCCATACAGAATAGTATTCTATTCCGTTAGAAATATAGATAAGGTCACCTTTTTTGGCTTTATATTTAGCGCCTTTAAAAAATATTTCTACGCAGCCGTTTAAAATGTATCCGATGCAGGGGTAATAAAAGTGATACATCTTGCCGATGACCTTCGGAAACTGCTTTTGATGGCTGAATTTTCTTATCTTAAATTCGGTTATATACTTATCCATCAAAATTTCTCCCACAGTAGAATTGTGCTTATATTTAGTAGTATAACATATTGAAACGCCTCCGTCAATCAGTTATAATCAGAGTATAAGATAATTTCTTTATAAGGAGAATTATTATGATTGAAACCAGAAGAATAGCGTTTACAGACTTTAATAAGGCTGAGGTTGTTTCGTTTTCCTGCCGCGAGCCGAATCCTATGGAGGTTACGGTAAAATATGAATATACTGCTATCAGTAGCGGAACTGAGCGAGCAAACATTTCGGGAGACCCCAATGTTAATGCCGCAACAGCTTTTGACCCCAATGCTCCGCTTTTCCCGAGATATTCAGGCTATAGCGGAACAGGTATCGTCTATAAAATAGGCGAGGGCGTTAAGAATGTTAAGGTTGGCGATAGAGTTGTTATCCGTTGGGGAAGTCATGCCGAATACTATACAACCTCTTGCCGTAATGTTGTTAAAATTCCCGATGGTGTTGATTTTGATGAGGCGGCTTTTGCTCTTATCTCTAATTTCTCGCTAGGTGCTATCAGAAAGGTTCGTCTTGAAATGGGCGAATCGCTTATAGTTATGGGTCTTGGCGTTCTTGGTATTTTCTCGGTTATGCTCGGTAAAGCCGCAGGTGCTTGCCCGATTATTGCTGTTGACCCTGTTAAAGAGCGTAGAGAATATGCTCTTAAAATGGGTGCTGATTTTGCGCTTGACCCTAATGATGAAAACTTTGCAAAAACCGTCAAGCAACTGACTAACGGCGGTGTTGAAACCGCTATTGAGGTTAGCGGCTTCGGAAAGGCGCTTGACCAGGTGCTTGATTGCGTAAAACCCTTTGGCAGAATTGCGCTTTTGGGTTGCACGAGAGATTCTGATTTCACTATTGACTATTACAGAAAAGTTCATTACCCCGGCATTACTATTGTTGGCGCACATACTCATGCCAGACCGGTATTTGAATCAAGACCTGGCTTCTGGGCAGAAAACGATGATATTGCTGCAATTTTAAAATTACTCAAGGCTAAGAGAATTGATTATAAGCAGCTTATTTCTGAGGTCCATAAGCCTGAGGATGCTCCTGAGGTTTATAAGAGACTTGTTACCGATAAAAACTTCCCCGTAGGCGTTTTGTTTAAGTGGAATTAAGGTGATAATATGAAAAAAGTCAGAGTAATTCAGATTGGCACAGGTCATGACCATGCCGCTTGCACTATCCGTTCTTTGAAATCTCTTCCTGAAAGATACGAGATTATCGGTGTTGCAGAGCCTAATGAGAAATTTAAAGAGCGCTTAAAAACTAAAGATTATGCCGACCTTCCGCAGTTTGATGCTGAGCAGATTTTAAACCTCGAGGGCATTGACGCTGTTTGTATTGAAACTGATGAGCTTAGTTCAACATATTGGGCAAAACGCGCCGTTGATTTAGGGCTGCCTGTTCATCTTGATAAACCCGGTGCGCCCGATTTTGATTCCTTTGAAGACCTTGTAAATACTGCAAAGATAAACAAAGTTCCTTTGCAAATGGGATATATGTATCGCTATAATCCTGCAGTCAGAAGATATTTGCAAGAGGTAGAGGAAGGCAAATTCGGCAAGGTGTTAAACGTTGAGGCGCAGATGAGCGTATGCCACCCCTTTGAAAAGCGCGAATGGCTATCTCAGTTTCCCGGCGGAATGATGTTTTTCTTAGGTTGTCATCTTATTGACTTGATTCTCTTGTTTAAAGGCGAGCCTGAGGATATTATCTCTTATAACTGTTGCTCAGGTGGCGACGGACTAGAGGGCGCCGAGGATTATGGCTTTGTTGTTATGAAATATAAAGAGGGCGTTTCCTTTGCAAAATCCTTTGCATCTGAGGTTAACGGCTTTGACCGCCGCCAGTTAATAATTTCGGGAGAAAAAGCAACGGTTGAATTAAAGCCTTTTGAGAAAAAAATCATCGGCGGACCTGATTCGGTTATTTCAACAGGTATCAAAGAAACCTATAGAGATAACGCAAAATACATCTGGCTTGACTGCGGTAAAACCTATGATGAAGAGCCCTTTGACCGTTATAATATTATGATGAGTGAGTTTGCCGATATGGCGCTCGGTGTTGCCCAGAATAAATATTCCTATGACCACGAATTAACTTTGTTTAAATTACTTAAAAAATGCTGTAAGTTTTAAAGGAGAAAAATATGAAAGCAATATTAGTAGAGAAGGATAGAAGCCTTACCTGGTCAGAAGTTCCTGACCCCGTTATGAAGGATGAGGAAGTTTTAGTTAAAATCGAGTGTGCTGCATTAAACAGAGCAGACCTTATGCAGAGAGAGGGTAACTATCCGCCTCCTCCCGGTTGCCCTGAATGGATGGGTCTTGAAATCTCGGGCGAGATTGTTAAAATCGGCAAGGAAGCCGCTAAAAAATCCAACTGGAAATTAGGCGATAAGGTTTGCGCACTTTTGGGAGGCGGAGGTTATGCTGAATATGTAACCGTTAAGTATGATATGCTTATGCCTATTCCTGAAAATTGCTCAATGGTTGAGGCGGCCGCAATGCCCGAGGCTTTTGCAACCGCATATCTTAACCTTTTTATTGAGGGCAAAATTAAAGAGGGCGATACACTTCTTATGAACGCAGGTGCAAGCGGTCTAGCAAGTGTCATTATCCCTATGGCAAAGGCTTTTGGTATCAGAGTTATCACAACCGTTCTTTCTGATGAATTAGCCGCATCGATTAAGCATCTTAACGCTGAAATTGTTGTTAACACTAACAAAGAAAACATCGTTGATGTTTTGAAGCAGCAGCTCGATGAGGGTCATCCCGTAACTGTTGCTATTGACTGCTTGGGCGGAGAGATTATGGGCAAATGTCTGCCTTATTTGGAGCATGGCGCAAGGTGGATTATGATTGCTACCTTAGCGGGTGATTTAACTGAGGTTAACCTCCGTAATATTTTTGTTCGTAATGTCCGTATTATCGGTAGCACTTTGCGCTCCCGTAAGCCTGAGGTTAAGGCTCAGATTTTGGCTGACTTGGTTCGCGATATCTGGCCTAAGGTTTCTTCGGGCGAGGTTAAGCCAACAATTTATAAAACCTTCCATATTACCGAGGCTGAAGCCGCACACGATGTTCTCTATAGAGGAGAAAACGTTGGTAAGGTTGTTTTAACACTTGACTAAATTTAAGAAAAGCGCATCTGCAAAATGCAGATGCGCTTTTCTTTTAAAAGGATGTGTATTAGATTTTCGGCAAGCTTGCCGCTGCAACCGATTGGCCGACTCTTCTCGAATTTTCATCGGGGATATGGAGCTGAACTTTCTTTGCTAGCTCGGGAAATTCTTTTTCTAAAACCTCTTTAGCACGTTCTAAGATGATAACTCCGCCTTGACCTGATGTAACTCTGCCCATAATAAGAACATGCTTTATATCGTAAAATTCGGCATAATAGGCTATTGAATAACCAAAGTATGCACCGATTGTATCATAAATATCGGCGGCGTTTTTTGCGTTTTCTTTCATTAGACCCTGAACAACCTTTAGCTTTTCGGCAGGGGAAAGTTTTTCGTCTAACTCAATATCTGCAAAGGGTGCAAGCTTGATAACAGAGTCTTGCGAGAAGTATTTAACACCGCAGCCATAGTCTCCTGACCATTCGTCAACCATTGCGTTTTCGTTAAAATCAACGGGAACGAATGCAAGCTCGTTAAGCCAACCTGTAATATTACCGTCAGGGTCAACATATCCGCCCGCTTCGCTTGTTCCCATTGCAATACCGAGAACTGAATTATCGTTAAGGTCCATGGCGCCGGCTAATGCTGTAACATCTCCGTCATTTGCAACCTCAATAGGAATATTTTCGCCTATTTCCTTTGCAACATCAAGATACATATTCTTAACCTTTTTATCGAAGTCCTCATCGTTTACTTTAAGGAAGAGGGAAGCGACCATAATGCGATTGTCGATATAAACGCCTGCAGATGAAACGCCGATAGCATCAACCCTCGGCATATGCGATGCAGCAGTTTTCATAGCGTTTAAAATACCTTTGTAGTGATAATCGGGATCGGAATTGGTTTTGGGGAACCAAACGACCTCTTCCGAATACACACTTTCGCCATCTACTACTGCGCTAACCTTGCGGTCACTACCGCCTGCATCAAAACCTATGCGGCAACCGTCAAGATGACGGCCGATAGGTGCAGCAGAGGATTTATCCTTTGGAGCGTTTTCTAAAGAACAGGTTTCAACAGTGAA
>CASFLA010000033.1 GCA_949295415.1 uncultured Oscillospiraceae bacterium | reverse complement strand
GTAATCCTTTGTTTTCAAGGGATTACAGCTTTTTTGTTTCTCTGTATCCCATTTTGCGAAAAGTTGACTCTTGTTGAAATCATATTTGATTGTTTATGCGCTGCGATGTGATTTTTGCTAATTGGAATCGAACGATTTTTGAAGATTTGCTAATCAAATTAGCAAATTTGCTAATTTCTCATTAGCAAGGTGAAACCACTCAGTTCGATTCTAAAATTAGCAAGTCGGTTTTGCAGAGATGATAGCTGCCAAAGTATTAGCAAGCTCAGGTGATTTCTGGAGCTGCTCAATTAGAGCATTAAGATCGATTTGTGTCGGCTGAGGTTCTTCCTGCGGAGGTTTCACATTTCTTAAATCCGGATTCGCATAGAATGCACTTTCAAATTTTTGCGCATTGATCTTCCTATCCTCGTCAAGAATGTGCGCATAAACCTTTGTGATCATATCTATCTCTGCATGACCGGTATCGCCCTGGGTCGCTTTCAGATCACCGTGATTCAGCTTTAGCTTATAAGTAGTGCTGGAGTGTCTTAATGAATGAAAAACCACATTCGGAAGCCCTGCCTTTTCTTTCAGGTTCAGAAATTCCTTTTCAATGATCCTGTTTTCACAAGGTCTGCCGTTTGGCAATGCTACGACAAGGTTGTTATCCTGATATTCGTCACCAAGAAAATCTCTTAGTTCATCCTGGGCCTTTTTCCATTCCCTGAGTATGTAGGCGACTGTTTTGGGTAGCCAGACCTTGCGGATACTGGAATCTGTTTTCGGTTTCTTGAGAATAATGCGGGTGCTGGTATTCGATAGGAGTGGCACAAAAATGTGATAAATATCCTTCTCGCCCAGCATCTCTATTGCCTGTTTGGTTGCACGGGTCAATTCTTTGTCAATGAAAATATAGGCGTTGTCTGCTGCAATATCTTCATCTTCAATGTGCACATTGTCCCAAGTCAGTCCAAGTATTTCACCAATGCGGAGTGAACACGCAAAAGCGAGATTCATTGAAATGTAGAGCTTGCTGTCCGTGCATTCATCCAGTGCCTTTCTGATGGTGTCCGCATCCCATATCTCTCTTTTTTTGTATTCGACTTTTGGAAGCACTACATTGTCAAAAGGATTTTTACCTATCAATTCCCACCGAACAGCTTGTTTGAAAGCACAGCGAAGAAGCTTAACGATTTTTATAATCGTTTTATCCGTTACATATTGAGTTCTTGCTTTTCGGTTGTTTCTCGAAACGGCAGGCGTTTTTTTCAGTGTTTGTATATATTGATCTGCTACGCGAGCCGTTATAGCCTGAACTTCCATATCACCGATTAGTGGATTGATATAGTTAGCAATAATGGCTGTGTTAGTGTCATACATGGAAACACCCCATTTGTTCATGCCATAAGTACGAACAAAATCCTCTAAAAAGCTGGAGACGGTAGTTTTGTTTGGAGGCAGAAAAGTTCCGTTAAATTGTTGATTTTCAATTTCTGCTTTCCGTTTCAATGCTTCTTTATGCGAATAACAGGTTTCCCATTTCTGCTTTGTTTCACCTCTTTCATCAGTATAACTGTAAACAACGGAATAAGCCTTTTTCCTTTTAATAATAGATGCCATAACTGTATCTCCTTTACTGGTTTATGCTGTCCAGCCACGCATCAAAGGAAGGCTTTGATATTCTGACATACTTGCCCACTTTCACAGTTTTGAATGGAGCATCCTTACATAAGGAATACGCCATACTTTTGCTTATTTGCAAAATGTCGGCAATCTCCTGAACGGAATAAGTCCTTTTCTCTGCGGTGGCGTGACAAGAATTTTTTTCTGATTCAACTGCCATGATTTACTCCTTTCTGGGCAGTTGAGCAAGATACAGCTCGGTCTCTATCACGACATATATATTTTACGACTTTGCGTGTTCGTTTTTCAACAACTGCCCGTTCTATATTTAAAAACATCAATAAATAAGTAAGATTAAGTCTCACACCGGACCATTTCCTGCGCTCCTTTTGACCGCGTATTTTCAGGCTGCTGCTGTGCAGCATTTCATTTGTGGGCACGCTCCGAAGTTATCATTATGGCATACTATCCGCAAATCCTGTATAACTTCCGGTGGAGAGATATTCAGTTGTCAAGGTACAATAGCGGATACCCTTCTGGTTTGTCCGTTCACTAATAAACACGATGGAATTCTCATTTTTTCTGCAAAATTGATTTAAAAATATTAAATATCTTTTTGAATATACCTATATATAGAATTTGTATCATTGACAAACACCATATATTGTGATATAATTTTTTTGTAATTGATTTTTGTGCATCACCCTTATGGGTAACAGCAGTAAATTCTGCATTGCACAGATGGTTAAGTTTGTAATTTGTCAGTAGTGAAGCTGTGCCGCAAGGCCGGTTTTGTACTGACTTTTTTTATTTATAAGGATAAATAGTATCCTCTGCGAGAATGACGCCGGTTCGTAATTGATTTGCGAACACAATTGCCTGAATGGTGCGGTTGTTGTTCTCGCTTTTTTTATGCCCAAAAAGCCCTGTGCTTTTGGAATATATTAAGAAAGGCGGAACCCAAATGAAAAGACGAAATTGCAGACACTTGCGAAAGCGAATGTCAAGACCTGCCGAGCGAAAACGGCAGATTATGAGGAAGGAGGCTCAAAAACTTGCAAAGTACCCGTTGAAGCTACTGTATGTTTACCCCACAAGGCTGAGAGAAGCCAGGAAAAGAGGTGCATAGTATGCCGGAGACAACAGGTACCTACAAGCCTTTAGTTTTGGTGGATACAGAAAATCTGCCGGAAGACGAATGGCTGGAATGGCGCCGGAGAGGCATCGGCGGAAGTGACGCTGCTGCTATATTAGGCGTGTCCCCTTTTGCAACAGCCCGGGATCTTTACTATGACAAGCTAAAGGTCATATCCTATGAAGACGGCGAAAGCAACTGGGTGGCAAAAAAGGTCGGTCATCTGCTTGAGGATCTGGTAGCTGAAATTTTCCATGTGAAAACAGGCTTTCGGATCTATCAGGTGAAGAAGATGTTTTATCATCCCGTCTACACCTATATGCTGGCGGACATTGACTACTTCATCGAATTGCCAAACGGCAAAACAGCGATTCTTGAAATTAAGACCACAAATTATAATGCAAAGGATCATTGGTGGTGTGATGGGCAGGAAATCGTTCCTATCAACTACGAAATCCAGGGACGCCATTATATGTGCGTAATGAATATTGACGAAGTGTATTATTGCTGCCTCTATGGCAACAACGAGGACGAAGTCATCATAAGGCACATTGTACGCGACTTGGATTATGAGGCTGAACTGATTGATCTGGAGGGCAACTTCTGGAATAACCATATTCAGACTCAGATTCCACCGCCATACACGGAAGACGGTGATTTGATTATTGAGAGCGCCAGGCGGCATTTCGGTCCGGCGGATGAAAACGCGCCCGATATCGAGCTTAGCGTACCGCTTGCAAGCAGCGTTGTGCGATATACAGAGCTGCAGGCAGAAAAGTCCGTACTGAATCAGGAAGTCAAGCGTGTCGATAACGAAATGAAACGGCTGCAGGGTCGTATCGTTGCGGAAATGGGTCGAAGCTGTGTTGCTACCGCAACAGGCAGCGACGGTTCATATACCATTACCTATAAACCGGTACTGAAATCTGGTATCGACAAGGCAGGCCTGACAAGGCTTCAGGCACAGCATCCCGATATTTACGAGGAATATGTGACCGTGTCAGAAAGCAGAAGATTTTATGTTAAAAGGCTGCAGGAAACCGCAGCTTAATTTTTTATGGAAGGGAGTTTTTTAGCTATGAAAGAACAAAGCAGTGTAGCCTCCGGCGGCCTTGGCGTCCTTGGAGTGTTGACGATTCTTTTCGTCGTATTGAAGCTGCTCCATGTTAAACTTCTTTTCTTCTACCACTCTTGAGAGAAAAACATATCTCTCTTTTTCATGGATCCTGCGAATGGCTTGTGAAACAGACTCGTTTTCCATAAAATCTTCAATTTGGAAAGTTTCCTCTGCAAAAAGAATTTCAAAC
>CASFLA010000032.1 GCA_949295415.1 uncultured Oscillospiraceae bacterium | reverse complement strand
TTGGCGTTATACATATCCGCAGGAAAAAGCGATAAACACAAAAACGGATAATGCATAAAAGAGCAAAACAAAAAGAGCTATCTGACTTTCTAAATCAGATAGCTCTTTGCTTATTCTTGAGATAATTCAAATAATGTTGCCATTCTGTTGCCACTAAGGGCTTCAAAGCGGCGAAAAGCCTTTATTTACGGGCTTTTTCGAGGGCGTGAAATCACTCCCACTCAATTGTGCCGACGGGCTTCGGGGTAAGGTCTAAAAGAACGCGGTTGATACCGGGGACTTCATGGGTGATTCGGTTGGTTATATGGTGCAGGAGGCTATAAGGAATCTCCTCAATTGTTGCGCTCATTGCATCAGTAGTATTAATTGCGCGGATAATTGCGGGCCAGCCTTCATAGCGGCTTTCGTCCTTAACACCAACGCTCTTAATATCGGGGATAACAACAAAATACTGCCAAACCTTACCTGCAAGACCGTTTTTATCAAATTCTTCTCTTAAAATTGCATCTGCTTCCCTAAGAGCAGCCAATCTGTCACGGGTTATCGCGCCAAGGCAACGAACACCTAAGCCAGGGCCGGGGAACGGCTGGCGGTAAACCATACCGTGCGGTAGGCCTAATGCCTCGCCGACAACGCGAACCTCATCCTTAAACAGCAGTTTTATGGGCTCAACGAGTTCAAATTTAAGGTCCTCTGGCAGACCGCCAACATTATGATGGCTCTTAACTGCCTTTTTGCCCTCTGCGGCCTTGATGCTCTCTAAAATATCGGGGTAGATGGTGCCCTGAGCCAAGAACTCAATACCTTCCTGCTTTCTTGCTTCATCGGCAAAAACCTCAATAAACTCCTTACCGATAATCTTTCTCTTGCTTTCGGGGTCGCTAACACCTGCGAGCAGGTCTAAGAAACGGTCGGTTGCATCAACATATATAAGGTTTGCATCCAATTCATCGCGGAACGTTTTAACAACGCCCTCCGACTCATCCTTACGCATAAGGCCATGGTTAACATGAACGCAAACGAGCTGCTTGCCGATAGCTTTAATAAGCAATGCGGCAACAACCGATGAATCAACGCCGCCCGACAGCGCGAGCAGAACCTTTTTATCGCCAACCTGACGTCGAACCTCGGCAATCTGCTGCTCGATAAATTCATTGGCAAGCTCGACAGTTGTGATTCGTTTCATTTCTTTGGGACGAATGTTATTAGCCATATATAATTCCTCCAGACATAAATTTCAAGGCAAATTAAAGCTGTAATATTTTATTCTAACATTATAGTTACTTTCGTTTTATTTGTCAACGAAACAGAGACGATTTTTTAGAATAAAATGCAACAATTTTCAAGATTTTTTTCGATTGACAAAAGGTTTCAACTGTTATATAATTGACAAAAATTTAATAAACTATGTGAACCTTGCAGGAAATGCATATGCAGCCGAAGGAGTAAAACTCTCAGGCGTCCTATTGGGATAAAGACTGTAAGGGGATAGGGCTTTGGAGAATCTCATTAAATTGAGTGCCGAAGGTGAAAACGTTTTATGCGTGAATCTCTCAGGCAAAAGGACAAGGTTTTAAAATTACCCTTTAGGTTGGGGTAATTTTTAAATTGTTATTTTGTCGGACTATGCAAAAGGCGTGGTCCGATTTTATTATTTTCAGAGGAGTTGTTAGAATGATTTTTGACAAGATTGCCGAAATTAACGGCAGTGTCAACGGTGTAGTATGGGGAACATTTGGTCTTGCTCTTTTAATAGGAACAGGCGTTATTGTAACTCTTTGCACCAAAGTATTCCAGATTTCACACATTGGTCTTTGGTTTAAAAACACACTTGGAAGCCTTTGTAAGAAGAATGTTATTAAACATCGCAAGGAAAAGGGAACCATCTCTCCCTTCCAGGCACTTTGCACAGCACTTGCCGCAACTGTTGGAACAGGTAATATTGCCGGTGTTGCCGCCGCTATTTGCATTGGTGGCGCAGGCGCAGTTTTCTGGATGTGGGTTGCCGCATTCTTCGGAATGATGACAAACTTTGCTGAAAACACTTTGGGAATCTATTTCCGCCGCAAGAATGATAAAGGCGAATGGTCCGGCGGTGCAATGTATTATTTGCAGGACGGCCTTGGCGGATATACATATAAAGACGATAAATGCAAAGCAAGCTTCAAAGGTGTTGGTAAAATCCTTGCCGTTGCTTTCTGTATCTTTACCATGCTTGCATCCTTTGGTATCGGAAGCATGGGACAGGTTAATAAAATTGTGGCCAATGTTTCTGCTGCTTTTAATGTTGAGGCTCTTTCGAACATTAAACTCTTTGCCGGCGTTTCGCTTTACAATGTTATTTTGGGCGTTGCAATTATGATTCTTACTGCGGTTATTACTTTGGGCGGTGTTAAGAGAATTGCAAACGTTGCCGAAAAAATTGTTCCTTTTATGGTCGTTTTCTTCGTTGTGGGAAGCCTTGTTATTATCGGTATCAACTATCAGGCAATTATCCCCGCTTTAAAAGCAATTGTTGTTAACGCCTTTGAACCGGAGGCGTTTGTTGGCGGCGGTATTGGCGGCGTTATTGTTGCTATGACTAACGGCTTCAAGCGTGGCGTTTTCTCAAATGAAGCCGGTCTCGGTTCTTCGGTTATGGTTCACTCAAACTCCAGCGTTAAAGAACCTGTTAAGCAGGGTATGTGGGGTATCTTTGAGGTATTCGCAGATACTATGGTAGTTTGCACTATGACTGCTCTTGTTGTTCTTACTTCGGGTGGCCTTGACGGCGGCATATTCAATGCAACAACCGGCGAAATTGCTGAAGGCTTTACCGATGCAACTCTCGTTGGTGGCGCATTTAACGAAGTATTCCCTTGGGGAAATATCGGTAGCAGATTCGTTGCTATCGCAATGTTCCTTTTCGCATTCACAACCGTTCTCGGCTGGTCGCACTATGGCTCTAAAGCGTGGGAATATCTCTTTGGCGCAAAAACAACCTTTATTTTCAGAATAATTCATGTTTGCACCATTATCTTCGGCGCAGTTCTTACTTCTTCGCTCGCTTGGGATATTTCTGACACCTTTAATGGACTTATGATGATTCCGAACCTTATCGGTGTTCTTGTTCTTTGCCCGTTAACAATGAAGATTACTAAGAACTATATCGACCGTAAGGTTAGAAAACTCGATGTTGAGCCAATTCTTTCTTATGACCCTGAAATTCAAAAGGAAGCTGAGCAGGGACTTGCTGAGGAAGCCTAATGTAATTTTTAAAAAAGAAAAAGCGCATCCGAAAACGGATGCGCTTTTTATTGTTTCAAGTTAAACCTCGCTGTAAATTACTGTTACATCGGGATGAAGCTGTAAGATAGAAGCAGGAACCTTGGGGTCAACAGGGCCTTCGATAGAAGCTTTGAGAATATCAAACTTATTCTTGCCGTTAGCAACCATAAGGATTTTCTTAGCCTGCATAATAGACATCATACCCATAGTAATTGCCTTTCTCGGAACATCGTCAGCCGATGCAAAGAAACGAGCATTCGCTTCAATGGTAGAGGGGTCAAGAACAACGGGATGAGTTGCAGCGGTGAAGAAATCGTCAGGCTCGTTAAAGCCAATGTGGCCGTCAACACCGATGCCGAGCAGCTGAATATCAATTCCGCCCAAAGATTTGATGAGCTCGTCGTATTCCTTGCCCTCTTTTTCGAGGTCAGCGGCACAGCCGTTGGGAACATAGGTATTTTTTTTATCAATATTGATGTTGTCAAAAAGGTTTTTGTTCATAAAATAACGGTAGCTCTGGTCATGAGTTCCCTCCAGACCCTCATATTCATCAAGGTTAACGGTTTTAACTGCCGAGAAATCAATGATTCCGGCCTTATTTTTCTCGGCTAACTTCTTATAGGTTCCAACGGGGGTGGAACCGGTGGCAAGACCGAGAACACAATCAGGCTTTAAGATTACCTGAGCGGCAATAATGTTAGCCGCAATTTCGCTCAATTCTTCGTAGGTTTTTACTTCGATCAATTTCATAATAAAATCTCCTTATACGGCTTTATGACCTTTTGAAATTATGGTATTCATAATTCTATCAGCATATTCTTCGCAGTTTACTTCGCTTTCAACCATTACTCTGACAACCGGTTCGGTTCCGCTTTGACGGAGAAGAACTCGGCCTCTTTTGTTAATAAGCTTTTCAACCTCTTCTACTTCTCTCAAAACATCGGGGTCTGAGCAAGCAGCATCCTTGTCTTTAACGCGGACATTCTTGGTTAATTGCGGATAAAGCTTAACGGGAGCAGAAAGTTCTGCCAAACTCATTTTTGAATCGCAAACCTCTTCCGCAATCATAATTGCGGTTAAAATGCCGTCACCGGTAGTGGCATATTTTTTAAGGATAATATGACCCGACTGTTCTCCGCCGAGGCAGAAATCATTCTGCTGCATACATTCATAAACAAAGCGGTCACCAACAGTTGTCTGGGCGCATTTTATGCCGACTTCCTCAAGGCTTGAAACAAAGCCGCTGTTAGACATAACGGTTGCAACAACGGTATCGCCGTTGAGCATACCTCTTGACTTCAAACGCTTGCCGAGAATATAAAGCATCTTATCTCCGTCAACAACATTGCCGTTAGAGTCAACTGCAATGCAACGGTCAGCATCGCCGTCAAATGCAAAGCCTAAATCGAGATGCTGTTCTCTGACCAGCTCACAAAGATTGTCAATATGGGTTGAACCGCAGTCACGGTTAACATTAAGACCGTCAGGGTCGGCCCCGATAACAACGGTCTGTGCTCCCAAAGCGCCGAAAACGGATTTTGCAATCATCCAGGATGCGCCGTTAGCGCAGTCAAGACCGATGCGAAGCTTCTTATATGAATTGGATGCTAACGAAATAAGATAAGCAACATAGCGGTTTCTGCCGGCAACATAGTCAACAATGCAACCGATTTTTTCTCTTTTGGCTAACGGAAGGTCATCACCCTCAACGCCGAGCGCCTTCATATTGCCGTCAATATAAGCCTCAATAAGAGCGGTTGTTTTATCATCAAGCTTTTCACCATAGCGGTTGATAACCTTGATACCGTTATCATAGAACGGGTTATGAGATGCTGTTATCATAATACCGCAGTCAAACTCATCCTGCCTTGTAACATAGGAAACGCTGGGGGTGGTTGTAACATGAAGCATATAAGCATCAGCACCCGATGCGGTAATACCGGCAACAATAGAATATTCAAGCATATAGCTTGAACGGCGGGTATCCTTACCTATAACAATTTTGGGACGATAGCCTGCCTGCTGCTGTCCCGAAAGGGCAGAAGAATAATACCAGCCGAGGAAACGACCGACCTTATATGCCTGCATAGATGTAAGGTTGCAGTTTGCCTCGCCTCTGAAGCCGTCAGTTCCAAAATATTTAAGCTTATATGGGGTGCCTGCAGGGTCGCGGTGAATTTCATACTTGTCCTGCAAAAGCTCATCTGCGGTAACATCGAAAAGCTCGCAAAGCTGCAAAACCTTATCAATCTGGGGTAGTGCCTGGTCCATCTCCCATTTTGAAACCGATTGCCTTGATACTGCCATTTTCTCCGCAAGCTGCTCTTGGGAAATATCGGCGGCAACTCTTAAAATTGAAATTTTCTCTCCAATGGTCATACTATAACCTCCAAACGATTTGATTTAAAAACATTTCAAAGAGCCAAATTAGCAACCCAAAGTTGCAAATTTTAAGAGAATTTGCGACAAAATCCATCAAATAAGGCGGCAAAACAAAGTTTCTGCAAACTCTCGTTGACATCATTATAGCACAAATCTCATATTTTGCAACCCCAAATTTAATATTAAAATTTTGGCAAGAGATTTTGATGAAAATAATGCCCAAAATTGAAAGCTTTGTAAACAATAGTTTAACTTAGATGCTCCCTACTTGAAAATTCTGTAAAAAAAGAGTATAATATAATAAATTCGATTAGGTGTCATTCCGGCTTTTAAACTTATTTGGAGGCGAACGCTTTGAAGAAGGTGCATAAAAGAGGGGTTGCATTGCCCGGCCGCGCCATTGTGGCAGGCTTGCTTATTCTTTTGCAAATAGCCGTTTTTGCGGTGCTCGAGATGTCACTTTCACAATGGGTCAAGATAGCTGATTTGATTATCAGACTGCTTGCCTTTGTGCTGGTTTTTGCCATTATCAACAAGCGTTCAAACCCAAATTATAAAATGGCATGGATTATATTTATCCTTGCGGCGCCCTTTGTCGGCGGTGTTCTGTTCTTTCTATGGGGTAACGGCAAGGTAAAGCCAATACTCAAAAAGCATATGGCGGCAAAGCATCGTCAGAGCAGGGTTTTCTTAAAACAGAATCATACCGTTATGCAGGTGCTGGAGGAATATGATATCCATAAATACCGTCAGGCGCATTTTATAGGGCGCGAGTCGGGGTTTCCCGTTTATACCGATACCTCGGTTGAATATTTAGCCCCCGGCGAAAAGTTCTTTCCGAGATTGCTGGAGGAACTGCAAAACGCCGAAAAATATATTTTCCTCGAATACTTTATCTTGGGCGAGGGAAAAATGTGGAATGAGATATACCGCATCTTAAAGAGCAAAGCCGCCGCAGGTGTTGAGGTCCGCATTATATTTGATGATTTTGGTTCGGTTTCAAGGCAGACCCGCCACTTTGTTAAAAATCTTCGCAAGGACGGAATAAAGGTTCTGGCGTTTAATCGCTTAAGAGCTTCGGTTGATTTGTTTTTGAACAACCGCGACCATAGAAAAATCTGCGTTATTGACGGATATGTTTCTATGACAGGCGGCATGAATATTGCCGATGAGTATATCAATATAAACAGCCCTCATGGATATTGGATGGATTGCTCGGTTATCTTAAAAGGCGCGGCAACCACCAGCTTCGCAGTTGCTTTTTGCGAGATGTGGAATTCGATGAGCCGCGAGCAGCTTAACACCGAGAGATATGTTGTTTATGATTTCCCGAAGGTAAGGGGATTTGTTCAGCCTTATTTTGAAAATCCGCTTGATACAAAGCATAATCCCGCCGAAGGAATTTATCGTCAGATTTTGGGCTCGGCGGAGGATTATGTATATATAACCTCTCCTTATCTTATTTTGGATAACACTATGCAAAATGCGCTTATTTCTGCGGCAAAGGCGGGAATAGATGTCAGAATAATAACCCCCAAAATAGGGGACAAGTGGTATGTTCATCCCGTAACGCAGTTTAACTATCAGCCGCTTTTAGAGGCGGGAGTCAGAATTTTTGAATATATCCCCGGTTTTATCCATTCGAAGCTTTTTGTTTCAGATGACAGTGTGGCAACCTGCGGAACGGTAAATATGGACTACCGTAGTTTTTATTTTCATTTCGAGTGCGGCGCTTGGTTCTGCGATGTGCCTGCAGTTAAGGATATAAAAGAGCATTTTATTCTGATGCAGAATCAGTCGGAGGAGATAACTCTGCCAAAATGGTCAAAAAGACCGCTGCTTAAAAGATTAAAGCAGGCAATGCTTAATCTTTTCGCTCCCTTTATGTAGCGAAATTTAAGATTTATTAACATTTTTTTATATACCTTTTAATATTTTGAGGGTATAATTGCGATGTAAAATCCTCTCTTCGAAAGGAGAATATCTTTTATGGATAACAATGAAAACCGCGATATTTTTGCAGAAAATAATGAGCCTAAGGACAATAAGGCTTATACCTATTCCCCTGCAAGCAACAATGGCTATGGCTATAATTATGAGCCCAAGCCCAACCCGCCTAAAAAGGAAAAGGGCTTCGGAATCGGTGCCATTGTTTTATCGATAGTGTTATCGGTTATTGTAAGCTCGGTTGCTTCGGTTTATGTTGCAACAAATGCCTTAAAAGATGAAATCGATGCCGCGGCAGGCGCTCCAAATGAGCAAAACTCTCAGGAGCAAGGCTCAAGCATATCTTCAACCGTTATTTCGATTGAAGGAAATATTGAGTCGCTTGTTGAAGCGGTTTATGCAAAAGCATCTGACAGTGTTGTTGGTATCAGGGCAATCGTTTCGGTCCAGGGTATTTTTGGTAACAATAAAAACACCGGTGAGGGCTCGGGCGTTATATATTCAACCGACGGATATATTATCACTAACTATCATGTGATTGAAAATGTTATTGAGTATCAGAGCGCAAATAAGACAATAGAGGTTTATTTGCAAAGTGATCCTGATAAAGCAATAGATGCAACGGTTGTTGGCTATAATGTTTCGGCTGACTTAGCAGTTATAAAGATAGACAAGAAAAATCTTCCCGCAATCGACCTTGGTAATGCTGATGAAATAAAGGTTGGTCAATATGCCATTGCGATTGGTTGCCCCGGAGGATTGGAGTTTATGGGCTCGGTTTCCTATGGAATAGTCAGCGGCTTAAACCGCAGCATTACTATAGACTCAATAGGTGAAATGACTCTTATCCAGACCGATGCCGCTATTAACCCCGGCAACTCGGGCGGTGCATTGCTCAACTCTAAGGGTCAGCTCATTGGTATCAACTCCTCAAAGCTTGTGGGAGACAGTATTGAGGGAATGGGCTTTGCCATCCCGATAGATACCGTAGTTAAGGTTGTCAAGGATATTATTGATAATAAGGATAATCCGTCGCCCTATATCGGAATTGAAATTTATACCTATACCGGCGCATATCTTGAAAAATACAATCTGCCCCATGGCGCCGCAGTTAAGAGCGTTGTTCAGGGCGCTCCTGCCGCCAATGCAAAAATCAGAGCAGGTGATATTATAACTGAGTTCAATTCGGTTGTAATTGATGAATATACCGATTTTATAAAAGCTCTCGATGAATGCACACCGGGCACAAAGGTTACTGCAAAAATCTATAGAAACGGCAGATATTATACAACAACCGTTACTATCGGTTCCAATAATAGTAGATGAAAATAAGCCGTCGGCACACCCGACGGCTTATTTCGGAGGATAGAGGATGTATAGAAAATTACACAGTGCGGGAATTTTCGGTATTGATGCCTATATGGTTGAGGTTGAGGCGGATATTTCGGTTGGCTTCCCTCAGTTTGATATTGTAGGACTTCCCGATGCGGCGGTTAAAGAATCAAGGGATAGAGTCCGTTCTGCACTTAAAAACAGTGGCTTTAATTTCCCTGCAAGCAAGATAACTGTAAACCTTGCCCCTGCTGATGTTAAAAAGGCGGGCTCAATGTATGATTTGCCGTCGTTGTTAACTATTTTATTGGCATCGGGTCAGCTTAAAACCGAAGAAAGCCTTGATAATTCGGCGTTTATCGGTGAGTTGGCGCTTGATGGAACTGTCAGGCCTATAAACGGTATGCTTTCAATGGCGATTGAGGCAAAGGCTAACAAAATTAAGAAATTCTATCTGCCTGAGGCTAATTCCTATGAAGCATCAGTGGTTGAGGGGTTGGAAATTTATCCTGTTAAAAACGTTCGTCAGTTGGCAGACCATTTAACGAACAAAATAGCCATTGAACCCGTAAAACCGCCAAAGGTTAAAGATTCGCAGGTGTTCCTGGGCGATTTTTCCGAGGTCAGAGGTCAATCGGTTGCTAAAAAGGCGTTGGAAATCGCGGCAGCAGGCGGCCATAATGTTTTAATGATAGGGCCTCCCGGCTCGGGCAAAAGTATGTTGGCTAAAAGATTGCCTTCAATTTTGCCGTCTATGACCTTTGAGGAATCAATAGAAACAACTAAAATTCATTCGGTGGCGGGCTTGATTTCTGCCGATACCCATTTAATAACAACAAGACCGTTCCGTTCGCCGCATCATACTGTTTCGGCGGCAGGTCTTTCGGGCGGCGGAATAATCCCAAAACCGGGCGAAATATCATTGGCGCATAACGGAGTTTTGTTCTTGGATGAGTTCCCCGAGTTTTCGCGTCAGGCAATGGAAACCCTGCGCGCACCGATAGAAGACGGAAAGGTTACCATTTCAAGAGCAAGTGGACGGCTTACATATCCTTGCGAATTTTCTTTGGTTGCCGCCATGAACCCTTGCCCATGCGGATATTTCGGTCATCCCAAGAAAAACTGCATCTGCTCACAAAATGCGGTTAAAAATTATTTAGGCAAAATATCAGGCCCTATGCTTGACCGACTTGATATTCATGTTGAGGTTGCACCGGTTGAATATGATGATTTGTCAGGCAAGCCGACGGGCGAAAAGTCTGCGGAGATAAGAAAAAGAGTCGAGGCAGCAAGGCTTATTCAGACCGAGCGCTATAAGACTGACGGCATAAAGAGTAACGCAAGACTAACCTCGGGACTGATGCAAAAATATTGTGTTTTAACGCCTGAAGCCGATATGATGCTTAAAAACGCATTTGAGAGAATGGGAATGTCTGCAAGGTCGTATGACAGAATACTCAAAATTGCCAGAACGGTTGCCGACCTTGATAAATCCGAAAAAATAGCGGTCGGTCATATTGCCGAGGCTATTCAATTCCGTAGTTTTGACCGCAAATATTGGAACGAGCTTTAAGGCTAAAAACTTTATAAAAAGGCAAAATAAATTTTTTAAATTTACTATTGATTTTTACATCCGCTTGTGTTAAAATATAACGCGTTCCTAAACGGATGTGCGCTGGTAGCTCAGTTGGATAGAGTGACTGGCTACGAACCAGTAGGTCAGGGGTTCGAGTCCCTTCCAGCGCGCCAAAACTAGAGCAGAGGATTTTTCCTCTGCTCTATTTTTTTATTAAAACTGGGAAGGGACTCGAACAAGGAAGGAGAAAGCCAAGGGCTTTCGGAAGAAAACAATCCGGGGGATTGTTTTCGCTGACGTGGCAACGAGCCGAAATATCGGCGAGGCGATAGGCACGATAGTGCCGGGACAGAGTCCCTTCCAGCGCGCCAAACATAGAGCAGAGGATTTTTCCTCTGCTCTATTTTTTTATTAAAACTGGGAAGGGACTCGAACAAGGAAGGAGAAAGCCAAGGGCTTTCGGAAGAAAACAATCCGGGGGATTGTTTTCGCTG
>CASFLA010000031.1 GCA_949295415.1 uncultured Oscillospiraceae bacterium | reverse complement strand
TTAACTCAACACTGTATTTCTTGTTCTTGCACGTTATTCTTGGCATAAAATCAATCCCCTTAAAGTAGTCTTGAAAACTTTTTGTTTTTTCAAGTGTCTACTCTAAGGGGATTATATCACTCCGCAAGGGGTTTTGCTTTTTATTTTAGTCGGTCATATTGTCAAAATAGCCCTGAACGAGAATAATCGGGGTTCCTTTATCGCCTGAACCGCTTGTTAAGTCACAAAGTGAACCGATGAGGTCTGTAAGCCTACGAGGTGTTGTTCCCTGTGAAGCCATGCTGCCAACCAAATCGCTATCCTTTTTCTTGATAGCCTCTTCAATTGCCTTTTTGAGCTCCTCGCCCTTTAAATCAGCAAAATCATTATCGGCAAGGTATTTTAATTTCAGCTCGTTCGGTGTTCCCTCAAGACCATCGGTATATGCAGGAGAAACAACCGGGTCAGCAAGCTCCCATATTTTTCCTGCAGGGTCCTTGAACGCGCCGTCACCGTAAACCATAACCTCGATTTTCTTACCGGTTTTCTCTAAAAAGCTCTTCTGAATATCATAAACGAGCTTTCTGCAATCCTGGGGGAAAAGCTTAACTCTATCCTCAGTGGCTTTATTAGAGCCGAGCAAGCCATAGCTTGAGTTGAAACCGCTTCCGTCAACCGATTCGTTGAGGATATCATCAAGACCAACAACGCATTTTGCGCCTGCCGCCTTTAAAATTCTCTTGGTTCTTGCGCGGCTATGGATATCGCAGGTTAAAACAGTGTCAGTATATTTTAAAATAGCTCTGGGGTCATTGGCCATAATGATTTCAGCCTCAGCACCGCACTCGCGAATAAGGTCACCATAATACTGAACATAGTCAACATTAGTAAACGGATGCGGATTTTTGCCGAACAATTCTCTATATTTAGCCTCGGATAAAACATCGGTAAAGGGGTTAACACCCGCCTCATCAAGCTGGTCTAAGGAAACGAGAGCATTACCAACCTCATCGCTCGGATAGCTGAGCATAAGAACGATTTTCTTAGCGCCCTTTGCTATTCCGCGAAGGCAGATTGCAAAACGGTTACGGCTTAAAATAGGAAAGATAACACCAATGGTTCCACCGCCCAATTTTGCCTTTACATCTTTAGCGATAGCATCAACTGAAGCATAGTTGCCCTGAGCGCGAGCAACAACCGACTCGGTAACAGCAACAACATCGCGGTCGCGAAGAGCGAAGCCCTCCTCCTCAGCGGCTTCAATAACACTGTTTACAACGATTGACGCCATATCATCGCCTTCACGAATAATAGGGCAACGAACGCCTCTTGAAACAGTTCCGATTTTTCTTGACATAAATATTCCTCCGAGCAATTGACTTTTCTTACATATATATTATAATACAAATATAATCATAAGTAAAGCAAATAATACTTAAAAAAGTAATAAGGTGTTCTTATATGAAAACCAAGCTCGATTATTATAAGATTTTCTATGAAGCTGCGCGGTATTCATCATTTTCCATTGCGGCGAAAAACCTTTATATTTCGCAATCTGCAATCTCGCAATGCGTTCGTCAGCTTGAAGAGGATTTGGGAACAACGCTGTT
Organism: uncultured Oscillospiraceae bacterium; assembly: GCA_949295415.1. Classification (GTDB taxonomy): domain Bacteria; phylum Bacillota; class Clostridia; order Oscillospirales; family Acutalibacteraceae; genus UMGS172. Next base: position 3,377 of record CASFLA010000031.1, on the reverse strand, counting down.
TGTTCGCTCGCGCAAAGGCGCAAAATTAACCAAAGAGGGTGAAATTCTTTTTTCAAAAATCGAGAGTGCTATTCAATCTATCGAGCAGGGTGAGGCTTTGCTCGAAAAGCTGCAACGGCTTGATGCGGGCGAGCTTGTTATCGCCGCCGGTGATACTATAACAACCGAATATCTTTTGCCGCTTCTCGAAAAATTTCATGAAACCTATCCAAACATTAAAATAGAAATGGCGAACTCATATTCTTCAAGATTGCTGCAGTTCGTCAAAGAGGGTAAGGCAGAACTCGCGTTTGTCAATCTCCCCGTTGATGATAACGAGCTTTACATCGAGCCGCTTTTCTCGGTTCACGATATTTTCGTTTGCTCTAAAGATTATAAGCAAAAAAATCGTTACAGTTGGAAGGAAATGGCGGCCCAGCCTCTTATTTTGCTCGAAGAAAACTCGGTTTCAAGAAAACATTTAAATAAAGCTTTTTTAGAAAAAGGAATTCTTCTTAATCCGCATCTTGAAATGGCGGCGCACGAACTCCTTATCCGCTTTGCTTCAATAAACCTCGGCGTTTCCTGTGTTGTTGAGGAATTTTCCTCCAAGGCAATAAAAAAAGGCAATATCAAAAAGATGAATCTCAACCCGCCCCTGCCAACGAGAAGCATTGGTTGCGCCCATCTCGGCGAAGCATCGCTCTCTCCTGCCGCAAAAGCTTTTTTGAATCTTGTGCACGAATATAATTTTCCCCAAAATTTTTAAAATTTTCAAAGGAAAAACCCATCAATAACGCTGTCGCGTATTGATGGGTTTTGACGCATTATTGTGCCGAAATTTCACATTATTAAGGAAATGCTGCCCTATGGGGCGTCGGCGAAAGTTCCGGCGGCTTTTGTTTTGTTTTAAGATTACATTGTAACGAGGAAGAAACGAAGTGTGAAGAGCACTGCGATACCTGCAACAATGATATCCTTCTTGGTGAACTTACCGGTTGCAACTCTGATAACTGTGTAAGAGATAGCACCGATAGCAATACCGTTAGAAATCGAGTATGTAAGCGGCATCATAATGAGAGCAAGGAACGCAGGAACTGCATCTGCAATATCACTCATATTAACCTTAGCAAAGTTCTTAAGCATAAGAACGCCAACATATATCAAAGCAGGAGCAGTTGCGCATGCAGGAACGATAGCTGCGAGCGGGGTAAGAATTAAGCAAGCAAGGAAGCAGATAGCGGTTACAAGAGAAGTAAGACCGGTTCTTCCGCCTGCCGCAACACCGGCTGCAGACTCAACGAAGGTTGTGCAAGTAGATGTTCCTGCAACAGCACCTGTAACAGTTGCGATAGAGTCGCAAGCCATTGCCTTGTCAACATCAATCGGGTCGCCTTTTTCATCAAGCATACCTGCCTGAGAAGCGGTTCCGTAAAGAGTTCCGATAGTATCGAACATATCAACAAGAGTAAAGGTGATAACAAGAACTATAGCGTTGATGACAGCGCCTAAGCCACCCTGGAAAAGAGTGAAGCCCTTGAATGCTCCGAACAAGCCGATTGAGCCGAAATCCTTGAAGGACTGGCCGATTTTGCCGAAGTCAAATGCGGGAGCGGTCCAGGTTGTGAGGTAATAAAGAACGGTAACACCAAGAATGGTGATAATAACCGAGCCCTTAACCTTAAATTTATCAAGAACTGCGATTGCGAAGAGGCCGAGAAGAGCAAGAACAACGGGAGCAATAGCAACCCATGCTTCAAAGAAGCTCTTGCCTGTAACTGCGCCATGGAAGTCAAAGAACTGAACAAAGGTATACTGGTTAGCCTGGATAATGCCAACGTTCTTAAAGCCGATGAAAGCAATAAAGAGGCCGATACCTGCGGGGATAGCCTTCTTCAAGCAGTCAGGCAGAGATCTTGCAATGAAGAATCTGGCGCCTGTAACGGAAAGAACGAGGAACAAAATACCGGAGAGAAGGATTACCAACAAGCCTTCGCGATATCCCTGAACGGGGTCTGTTCCACTCAAAAGAGTAGGCAGAATAAAGGATACGAAGAAGAACGAGTTGAGACCCATTCCGCAAGCCTGAGCAAACGGAAGCCTTGCATAGAAAGCATAAAGCAAGGTGCCGACTGCGGCTACCAAGATAGATGCAACATATACTGCGTTCCAAATAGTGTCAAAAGCTCCGCCAAAAGTGAAGCCAACAATCTGATTCGGGTTTGTAGCAACAATATATGCCATTGCAAAGAAGGTGGTAAGACCGGCGATAATCTCGGTTCTGATAGTTGAACCGCGTTCGCTAATCTTAAAGAATTTGTCTAATTTGCTGGTCATTTTTGATACTTCCTTTCAAAAAGATGATATAACAAGTTTACCACTTTAACAAAAAAAAGCAATATATTTTTTTACAAAATTTTTACATTTTCGATGATTTTTTAATAATTATTATTTATATGATGATGCTCTAGCACGCAGACTACCGACTTCGCGTAGCTCAATCAGCGAACATAAGGACTATTAATTCCAAATAACGCTCGTTTAAGTTCAATATAGAAAGTAAAAAAGCCAAGTAACACCTTTTGGCGTTCCTTGGCTTTTGGGAGTTTTGAACTTAATGACACGAATGAAATGTGCCTGAAAACTAAGGATTTTCTTACATTTGTTTAAATCTATTGTAAGTTATACAATTTACACAATTTTCATCATATTTTTTAAAACTTCTATAAATACCATTATCCAACCCCTCATCACCAAGAGGGTTTCCCTTGAGAACAAAAAGAGTATTCAAAACTTTTGCATCAAACTTATAAATCGGTATTCTATCTCCATATTGTTTGCCTGCAAGTTTATGAAAACGAGGAATTTGCTCCCAAAAAATAGTATTATCAACAAAATGAATTATAGTTTTGTTATTGGCTCTTTTCTTAGGAATAATGATTGTATACACTTTTTCATCACATTTTACAGAATAAACATTTACAAATTCTGTTTGGTTAATAAGTTCCCTGTTTGTTTTAAAAGAATTAAACAATTTCATATAATTCACCCCTTGAGTACATTATATGCTTGTGTTAAATTAGGAACAAATTAGACTGTGGCTCCCTCTGACGAGGGAGCTGTCAGCGAAGCTGACTGAGGGAGAGAATTCTTAACAGCTAAATCTATATATTCGCATACACCACTGAAATTACGGTCAATATCTAAATTACAAATCCTTAATATTGTTAAACTCATATCCTCTAACTCTTTCGTTTTAACTTTGTCTTTTTCTATTTGCTCTGGGGTATAATGACCGCCACCGTCAAGTTCAACAACAAGTCTTGCTTTAGCACAGTAGAAATCTGCTATGTAATTACCAATGGCTTTTTGTCTTTGAAATCTTATAGGGTAATATC
>CASFLA010000030.1 GCA_949295415.1 uncultured Oscillospiraceae bacterium | reverse complement strand
TCTGAACTTTGAGGATGAATATAGAGATGCCAAGGTTATAAGGCTTGAGCAGAACTACCGTTCAACCTCGGTTATTCTTGATGCTGCGAACGCCGTTATTGCAAACAATACCGCAAGAAAAGGCAAAAATCTTTGGACCAGTAAAGATGGCGGCGAAAAAATAGCCGTTTATACTGCGCCTGATGAGCAGCAGGAGGCAAGATATGTTGCCGATAATATTTTAAATGCGGTATCTATAGGCGGCAAATATTCCGACCATGCGGTTTTGTATAGAATGAACGCCCAATCGAACGCTATTGAAAACGTTTTTGCACGTTCCGGCATTGCTTATAGGGTTATCGGCGGTCACCGCTTCTATGACCGAAAGGAAATAAGAGATGTTTTAGCATATCTTAACCTTATTGCCAACAAGGCCGATAATATCCGTCTTATGAGAATTATAAACGAGCCTAAAAGGGGCATTGGTGCTACTACTGTTACCAATGTTTCAGAAATAGCCGAGCAGTCAGAAATGCCTATGCTTGAGGTTATGAGAAATGCCGCAGATTACCCAACTGTTGCTCGTTCGGCGGCAAAGCTCGGCGAGTTTGTTAAAATGATAGATTCTTTAAGTGAATTTGCGACCTCTGCTACTATATTAGAAACCTTTAACAAGATGCTTGAATTGACAGGCTATGCCGATTCGCTATTGGCGCAGGGCATTGAGGGAATGGAAAGGCTCGATAACGTTAAGGAGCTTGCTTCATCTATTGCACAATACGAGCAGGACCACGAGGAGCCGACTCTTTCGGGCTTCTTGGAGGAAATTGCGCTTATAAGTGATATTGACCAGTTTGATTCTGAGTCTGATGCCGTTGTTATGATGACCATTCATGCCGCAAAGGGCTTGGAGTTTAATAATGTTTATTTAGTCGGTATGGAGGAGGGAATCTTCCCCGGAAATCAATCGATTTACGGAACGCCTGAGGACATTGAGGAGGAGCGCCGCTTGGCTTATGTTGCAATAACAAGAGCCAAAGAGAAGCTTTTTATAACCAATTCCTATACGAGAATGCTTTACGGCCAGACCGGTAGAAATTTGCCGTCGCGCTTCTTGGAGGAGGTGCCGCAAAGACTTTGCAATATTAAGAATGAACAGAGGAACTTCGGCTTTTCAAACGGAGGCCCGCAGTTCAGATACGGAAGTGGCTCAACAAGAAACTCTTATGGCAGTTCGGACAACGACAGAAAGCCGTTCTTTGATGATATTTCTATAAAAAGAAACAATTCTTTTGCAAAGCCTAAGTCATCAGCCTATAGCAGTTCTGCATTTGCAAAGCCTAAGGCAGAGGCTTCTGCCGTAACTTATAAGGTTGGTCAAAAAGTTAAGCATAAGGCGTTTGGCGAGGGAATGATACTTTCTGCTGTGCCTATGGGCAATGATACCTTGCTTGAAGTTGCCTTTGATATAAAGGGAACTAAAAAGATAATGGCAAACTTTGCGAAGCTGGAAATATTATAAAACAAAAACCTCCCGCAAGGGAGGTTTTTTATTATCCGTGGAACAATTTTTTGGTTTGATACTGAGGCTCAAATGTTATATTAATACCTAATTTTTTAAAGGTGTTAACATCAACGCTTGAAAGGATAACGCTTGAATGAGCCTCAAGACCTTTAAGCTTGGGAACCTGGTCAAGAGCTTTTTTTGCAACATCATTGGTTGCGGCGCAAATAGAAAGCGCAATTAAAACCTCATCGGTATGAAGCCTCGGGTTATGATTGCCTAAAAAGCCTGTCTTCATACGCTGGATAGGCTCTATAATGGTTGGAGAAATAAGGTTAATATCATCAGGAATGTTTCCTAAAACCTTTAAAACGTTGAGCAGCATCGATGAAGCTGAGCCTAAAAGCGAAGAGGTTTTACCTGTTATTATTCTGCCGTCATCAAGCTCAATTGCAACCGCAGGTGCACCGGTTTCCTCTGCTTTTTTGATTGCGGCGGCGGCAACGGGTCGGTCAGCGGTGGTTATTGAAACCTGATTCATCAAAAGCTCGATTTTGGAAACCTCGCTCTTTTCGCCCATGCCCTGACGGACATTGCAAAGCGCCGCGTAATAACGCCTTAAAATTTCCTGCTTTGCGGCGGCACAGCAAACCTCATCATCGCAAATCCCAAAGCCTGCCATATTAACGCCCATATCGGTCGGGCTTTTATAGGGAGATTCACCCATAATTCTTTCAAGCATTGCTGAAAGCACGGGGAAAATCTCAATATCGCGGTTATAGTTTACGGTTGGAACGCCATAAGCTTCCAGATGGAACGGGTCAATCATATTGACATCGTTAAGGTCAGCCGTTGCGGCCTCATAAGCAACGTTTACGGGGTGCTTAAGCGGCAAATTCCAGATAGGGAAGGTTTCGAACTTCGCATAGCCTGCTTTAACGCCGCGCTTATGCTCATGGTAAAGCTGAGAGAGGCAGGTTGCCATTTTTCCGCTTCCGGGGCCGGGCGCGGTAACAACTACAAGCTTTCTTTCTGTTTCTATATAATCATTCTTTCCAAAACCCTCATCGCTTACTATATAAGGGAGGTTGGATGGATAATCTTTTATAGCATAATGACGGTAAACCTTAATGCCGAGGTTTAAAAGACGCTTTTCAAAAGCCTCAGCCAAGGACTGACCGTTATACATAGTTATAACAACGCTGCCGACATAAAGGCCGATACCTCTGAATGCATCGATAAGGCGCAAGGTATCAAGGTCATAGGTTATGCCAAGGTCACCTCTGCGCTTGTTCTTTTCAATAGCATCTGCATTGATAGCAATAACAATCTCAGCATCGTCCTTAAGCTGCATTAAGAGTTTGATTTTAGCATCAGGCTCAAAGCCGGGCAAAACTCGCGATGCATGATAATCATCAAACAATTTGCCACCGAATTCAAGATAAAGCTTGCCGCCGAACATGGCAATTCTTTTTCTGATGTTGTCCGATTGCAAACGCAAATATTCGTTATTGTCAAAACCTGATTTCGCCATGCTCTGCTCACTCCCGCACGCTAAAATTATTTTCAAAACAACATATAATATTCTAACTTATATTTGTATTTTGGTCAAGGCTATTTTGTAGAATTTTGGGAGAAAAATGACCATAAATATCTTTTTAAATTATGAGTTTGGTTAATTATTTTTGAAATTAAAAAAAGTTTCATTTTTTACTTGTAAATTCTGATATATTGTAGTAAAATAAAAGGACAAAAGAGAGGTGTGTTTATTATGGGTAATCCGAATATGCAGAATACTATAACCTTCAGCCTCGGCGATGAGCGTGAGATGGAGGTCAGAAGAATAGTTTTAGAGGTTTATAATGCTTTGAAGGAAAAGGGCTATAACCCCGTCAACCAGCTTGTCGGCTATATTCTTTCTGAGGACCCGACATATATAACAACCCATAACAACGCAAGAAATCTTATTCGTAAGGTTGATAGAGATACCTTGCTTCAGATGCTTGTAAAATACTATATAACTATGTAAAATAACCCGCCCGAGGAGTTTTCCGACAGGGCGGTTGTTTTTTCAAAAAAAGACCCTTGGGCATAGCCAAAGGGTCTTTTCATTTTGTTTAAATTATGCCTTTTTCTTGGATAATGCCTTGATAACAAACAAGGTTGCAACCATAAGAACGATAGCAATGGGGAGAGTGATAAGCCAGTTCTGAATGAAGCCTGTGATAAGATAAGTAACAAACGAAACAGCCGCAACGGTTATTGCATAGGGCAACTGGGTTGAAACATGGTTAACATGCTCACACTGAGCACCTGCTGAAGACATAATAGTTGTATCCGAAATAGGTGAGCAGTGGTCACCGCAAACTGAACCTGCAAGGCAAGCCGACATACCGATAATCATAAGCTCGCTTCCTGCGGGGAATACGCTTAAAACAATCGGGATAAGGATACCGAAGGTTCCCCATGAGGTTCCGGTTGCAAATGCTATGCCGCAAGCCACAGAGAAGATGATTGCGGGTAAGAAGTTACGGAGTGCGCCGGCGTTTGCTAACGCGTTCTCAACGAATATATCAGAGCCGAGAAGGCCGGTCATATTCTTAAGGGCGGTTGCCATGGTAAGAATGAGAATTGCGGGAACCATTGCAATAAAGCCCTTAGGAATGCAGGCCATAGCTTCCTTAAAGGAAATAAGTCTTCTGCAGATCAAGTAAATAACGGTAAGAACTAAGGTTACAATACCGCCTAAAGGCAAGCCAACAGTTGCATCGGTGTTACCGAATGAACCAACGAAGTCTTTATTATAGTCTCCGCCGAAGAAGCCACCAACATAGATAAGAGCAAACACCGAGATAACAATAAGAACGATAATAGGGAGAATAAGGTCGATAACCTTGCCCTTTTCGTTGCCTTTGTCTGCATTCTCGGTTGAGAGAACCTCACTGCCGTTAGTAAAGAGATCGCCGTTTAGAGCATTGAGCTCATGCTTTTTCATCGGGCCGTAATCGAACTTCATAAGAGTTATGGCTATGATGAAAACAAAGGTAAGAAGTGAATAGAAGTTATAGGGAATAGCCTTGATAAAGAGAGCAAGGCTGGAGATTTCTTCACCGTCAATTATAACGCCTTTAGTATATTCAGAAACGGCAGCTGCCCAAGAGGAAATGGGAGCAATCATACAAATAGGTGCTGCAGTAGCATCGATAATGTAAGAAAGCTTTGCGCGAGAAATCTTGTTGGCATCGGTAACAGGGAGCATAACTGAACCAACGGTTAAGCAGTTGAAATAGTCATCGATAAAGATCAGCACGCCGAGTGCAAATGTGGCAAGAGAAGCACCGATTTTAGATTTAATGTGGGCGCTTGCCCATTTGCCGAATGCGGCAGAGCCACCGGTCTTGTTGATAAGGGCAACCATAACTCCGAGTATTACAAGGAATACAAAGATGCCGGCAGTGCTCGAAACAGAGGCGATGAGACCTTCGTTAACAAGGCTGTCAACAGTGCCGACAATGTTGAAATTAGAGTGTAACAATGCACCTGCGAGGATACCGATAAAGAGTGAGCTGTAAACCTCTTTGGTGATAAGTGCCAGAACGATGGCAAGAAGCGGGGGAACGAGTGACCAGAAGGTGCCGAAGAATTTGCCTAAATCTTCTGCGCCTTCGCCGCCTGTTGCGAAAACAGTAACGGTTGTCATTGCACAAATAATAATAATTGTTGCAATGAGAAGAAATTTCTTTTTCATTTTACTTTTTCCTTCCTTTTGAATAAAATAAAAAGACTGCGAACTAAACGCAGTCTTAAAATTACTTTTAAAATGCGATAGCTCTCCACAAAAAAAGTGACAGTCCGCAATATATTTTATTGCGGCCCAACCTTAACAAAACGGAACTCTTGTTAAGATTTCGGCGGTGCTTCCTTTTGTGTGGGGCATTTCCGAACCCATATCCACGCTACTTATAAGAACCGCGCCTCTATCAAGTTTATTATGCGACTTTGTCGCATAACTGAATTATATTAGTAAAGTAAAAAGATGTCAATCTTTTTACAAAAAAGATAAATATAATGCGAGAAGAATCGAACCCAAATCTACTCGCATTAAGGCGAGCTAGGTTCGTTTGTTATGAGCTTTTCGGTAGCCTGCAGGGGTTGCATGAGTCAGTTCTTTGAATATTTTGCAAAAATAGCTTGGGCTATAAAAGCCACACATTCGGCCAATCTCGTTTATTGGAAGAGCGGTTGAAGCAAGATATCTTTTT
>CASFLA010000029.1 GCA_949295415.1 uncultured Oscillospiraceae bacterium | reverse complement strand
TGGACGAAGATTCTCGGAGTATAAACATAAAAACACCGCCTCATTCCAAAACGGAGTGGGGCGGTTTTCTTAATTGTCAAAATTTCGTGTGAAGTTTCGTGTGACATTTTGCTATCAAATAGTGAAAATCATTCACATATTTTTCAAAATTTTAATATTTTTTAAAAAGTCAAAAACCGCTCAAAACCTGCATAAAATAAGAAAACTCCGCAATTATGCGGAGTTGGTAGTTTGGTGGACCTAAAGGGATTTGAACCCTCGACCTTTCGGATGCGAACCGAACGCTCTCCCAGCTGAGCTATAGGCCCATATAAACGAACGGTTGACCGCTCGTTACTTTGTTATATATCTTTTTTCTTACGCTTTTTGCTCCTTAAGCCTGACCAGAGCAGGATAATAACCTGACCGGGAATACCCAATAAAAAGAACGGCCGAAGGTTAAATCCTAAAACAAACATTAAAACAAAAAAACAGATTAAGGCCGACCACATAAGCAGAGAAATTATGAGAAAGTTTCTGCGGCGGTTGAACCAAAGAGTATTAAAAATGAGCCATACTATCATTGAGACAGGAACAGCAAAAAGGAATGCTAACCAATGGTTCTGCTGATTTGCGGTTATAACATCAATATTGGTATAAACAAAGGTTGCAACAAACCAAACAAGAGTTATGCTTATAGCGGTTATAAGCATTCTGTTACGAAGCCTGCGGCCTGTATAGTGACGGGTTTCTTCCTCCTCTTTTTCATGCTCCTCATTTATAAGATAGTCAACAGTGACAGAGAACATATCGGCAATTTCCTTTAAGACGGTTATATCGGGAATAGATTCCGCGCGTTCCCATTTTGAAACTGCTTTATCGGAATAATTAAGCTTTTCTGCAAGTTCAATTTGGGTTAAATTATTTCTTTTTCTAAGCTCGGTTATGTTATTAGCAATAATAGGCTTCAAATCTCCCATTCTCTGACACCACCTTTCACTGAGCGTATTATACCGCATAAGAAAGCTTATTTCAAGGGAAAATTTAATGAATTTCTACTACAAGTAGAGCCGCTGTTTTTAAACTCTACTGCCCGAAAACCAACAGTATAACCACTAAAATGAAGAGTTTAGTGACTTAAAACAATGCTTAACGTATAATAATAAAGTCAAATGGCGGCTGTTAGCCGCAATTATGGAGGATATATTATGAGAGATTATGTTATTATCGCAGACTCTTCCTTAGACCTACCCAAAGAAACAATCAAAAATTGGGGCGTTGAATGTATTGAAATGAAATATCGCTTTGACGATGAAAATGCTGACCGCAAAAATTATGAGCTTACCGCCAAAGAGTTTTATGACAAAATAAGAAGCGGAAGAAGTTCCAAAACCTCAGCTATCAATTCTGAGGAATTCAAGGAATTTTTCACTCCCTTTTTAAAAGATGGTAAGGATGTTATTTATCTGGGCTTTTCTTCAGGTCTCAGTGCAACCTATAATTTTAGCACCATTGCCTGCGAGGAATTGAAAGAGCAGTTCCCCGATAGAAAAATCATCTCGGTTGATACCTTATGCGAATCGGCAGGCTACGGTCTTCTTCTTTACCTTGCTAAGAACAAGGCTGATAGCGGTGCTAATATTGAGGAGATTGCAGAATATGTTAAAGAAACCGGTCCTAAGGTGTGCCATTGGTTTACTGTTGATGACCTTATGTATTTAAAGCGCGGCGGTAGAATCAGCCCGACTGTAGCGTTAGCCGGAACTGTCCTTGGAATCAAGCCCATTCTTCATATGGATGATGAGGGCAAGCTTGTTAAAGTTGAAAAGGTTCGCGGCCGAAAAGCATCATTTGAACGATTGGCTCAAAAGGTTGTCGAAACAGGCATTGACCCTAAAAACAACCCTGTTTTCTTAAGCCATGGCGATTGCTATGATGATGCCATGCAGGTTGTTTCAATTTTAGAAAAGAAATATGGAATTAAGACTGAAAGCATTTCGGAAATTGGTCCTGTTATCGGTAGTCATTCAGGCCCCGGAACCATTGCTGTTTTTTATTTAGGAAGGGAAAGATAATTTTGCAAAGAACAAGGCTATGTGACCGCCTCTTGCCCGATTATACGAGGGCAGAGGAAATATTTAATATGGTAACCCATATTGTTGGCGGTGGAATAGGAATTGGCGTTCTTGCGCTCTGCGTTATATATTCCGCTCTTTTTCGTGATGCTTGGGCGGTGGTTTCAAGTTGTATTTACGGTGCATCAATGGTCATTCTTTATACAATGTCCAGCGTTTATCACGGCCTAAAGCCCCCGATGGCAAAAAAAGTCTTTCAGGTTATAGATCACTGCACAATTTATTTTCTTATTGCAGGAACATATACACCTATTGTGCTTTGTGCTATCAGAAGAATAGCTCCCGTAACCGCATGGGTAGTTTTCTCGATTGTTTGGGGCCTTGCTGCTCTTGCAACAACGCTTACTGCAATAGACTTAAAAAAGTATTCCAAGCTCTCATTCATTTGCTACATCGGTATGGGCTGGTGCATTTTAGGGGCGCTTAAAACAACTATTACCGCCTTAACTCCCGTTGGTTTTGGTTTCATTCTTGCGGGTGGAATTGCATATACTATCGGTGCCGTATTTTATGGCTTCGGCAAGAAGGCAAGATACATTCATTCGGTTTTCCATATATTTGTGGTGCTGGGTAGCGTGTTGCAGTTTGTTGGCATTATCGGATATGCGCTATAACTCTTGATATTTCCTTTAATTAGTGTTAAACTAACAATAAGGGGGAATTATAGTGGCAGAAATTAAAGTTACAAAGGATAATTTTAAAGCAGAGGTTTTAGAGTCTAGCATACCTGTTTTGCTCGATTTTTGGGCAACCTGGTGCGGCCCTTGTCAGATGCTTTCTCCAGAGCTTGAGGTTGTAGCTGAGGAATTGGAGGGCAAGATTAAGGTTGGCAAGGTTAATGTTGATGAGGAAAACGAGCTTGCTGCCGCTTTTCAGATTTCCAGCATTCCTACCATCGCCGTTATTAAGGATGGAAAGGTGTTAAATATTTCGGTAGGATATAAGTCAAGAACCGAGCTAAAAGCCCTGGTTGAGAATTTATAAATTAAAAGACCTATGAACAATCTTGTTCATAGGTCTTTTTTATTACTCTAATTCGAATGCGCCGACATAAAGCTGATAATATGTGCCTTTTTGTGCTAAGAGCGATTCATGGTCGCCGCGTTCAATAATCTCGCCATGGTCAAGAACCATAATAACATCAGAGTTTTTGACGGTTGAAAGCCTATGGGCGATAACAAATACTGTTCTGCCCTCCATCAACTTATCCATACCGCGCTGAACTATGGCTTCGGTTCTCGTATCAATAGATGAGGTTGCCTCATCAAGTATCATAACGGGCGGGTCTGCAACGGCTGCTCTTGCTATAGCAATCAACTGCCGTTGACCTTGCGAGAGATTACTGCCGTTGCCGGTAAGCAAGGTCCCGTATCCGTCAGGCAAGCGGGTTATAAAGTCATCCGCACCGGTTAGCTTTGCGGCGGCGATACATTCTTCATCGCTCGCTTCAAGGCGACCGTAGCGGATATTATCCATAACCGTTCCGGTAAAGAGGTTGGTTTCCTGTAAAACTATGCCAAGGCTTCGTCTTAAATCGGACTTTTTAATCTTGTTTATATTGATTCCGTCATATCTTATCTTGCCGTCCGCAATATCATAGAAGCGGTTGATAAGGTTGGTAATAGTAGTTTTACCTGAACCCGTAGCACCGACAAAGGCGATTTTTTGACCGGGATTTGCGAATACCGAAACATTCCTAAGAACCAGCTTATCCTCAGTGTAACCGAAATCAACCGAGTCCATCAAAACATCACCCTTAAGCTCAGTATAGGTCAATGTTCCGTCAGAATGGGGATGCTTCCATGCCCAATGACCTGTGCGCTCATCGGTTTCCATGATATTCCCATTTTCGTCAATTTTGCAGTTGACGAGGGTAACATATCCGTTATCGGTTTCAGGCTCTTCATTCATAAGTGTGAATATTCTTTCAGCACCTGCCATTGCCATAATAATAGAGTTGATTTGCTGAGAAAGCTGGTTGACATTTCCGGTAAACTGCTTGGTCATATTAAGGAACGGAACGATAATATCGATGGTAAATGCAAGACCTGAAAGGCTTACGTTGGGTATTCCTGAAACCAGGAAAACACCACCAATCGTTGCGCATGCAACATAAAGAATATTACCAATGTTCATATTTATTGGACCTAAGATATTGGCGTAAGCGTGGGCCCTGAAGCTATCGTTAAAGAGTTCATCGTTAATTTTATCAAAATCCTCTTTAACCCTCTCCTCGCGGCAGAAAACCTTGACAACCTTCTGTCCGTTCATCATTTCCTGAATATAGCCCTCGGTCTTACCGACTGCTTTTTGTTGACGGATAAAGTATTTTGCCGAACCGCCGCCAACCTTCTTGGCAACGAATACCATAAGAAGTATTCCTGCAATTACTACAAGCGTCATAAAAACACTGTAATAAAGCATAATAAAGAGAACCGAGGTAACTATAACGGCTGATTGCAGAATTGTGGGCAACGATTGTGAAACAAGCTGACGCAGGGTATCAATATCGTTGGTATAATGGCTCATAATATCTCCGTGTTTATGAGTATCAAAATATTTAATGGGAAGGTTTTGCATACTCCGGAACATATTAACGCGCATTTTACTCAAGAAGCCTTGGGTTATATAAGCCATACATTGCGACTGAACGGTTGTAAATGTTATTGAGAACAAATATAAGGCTATGAGAATTGTTACTATCGGCATAATTTCCTTACTTGCTACTGCCCAATTCAAATTGCCCTGCTCAAGATGCTCTACTATAATTGCAAAAACCTTTTGAATGAAAATGGCGGGGATTGATGAAACAATAGCCGAAAGAATTATAAATAATGCAACGATAGGAATCATAACGGGATAGGATTTAAAGAGAATTTTAATTATTCTCAGAAGAACATTTCCGTTAAGCTTTTTACGCGGAGGTTTAGGTTGTCCGTGTCTATCCATTTTCTTCACCTCCGCTTATTTGTTGCTCATAAACCTCGCGATAAATTTCAGAGGTCTTCATAAGAGCTTCATGCTTGCCCATAGAATCTATTTTGCCGTTATCCATAACTAAAATAAGGTCAGCATCCATAACAGAGGAAATTCTCTGAGCAATAATAATCTTTGTGGTTTCGGGGATATACTTTTTAAAGCCTAAGCGGATAAGCGCATCGGTTTTAGTATCAACTGCGCTTGTCGAGTCATCAAGAATGAGGATTTTAGGCTTTTTGAGCAAGGCTCTTGCAATGCAAAGGCGCTGATTCTGACCGCCCGAAACGTTGGTTCCACCCTGTTCAATATGGGTTTCATAGCCCTCGGGGAAGGAGCGGACAAAGTCATCAGCCTGAGCAAGCTTGCAGGCCTCTATAATCTCCTCTTGGGTTGCATTTTCATTACCCCAACGGAGATTTTCATTTATAGTTCCCGAGAACAAGAGGTTCTTTTGCAGCACAAAGGAAACGGCGCTGCGCAAAGCCTCAATATCATATTCCTTAACATTTCTGCCACCAACCAAAACCTCGCCCTCGGTAACATCATAAAGTCTTGGAATAAGCTGAACTAAGGTTGATTTACTTGAACCTGTTCCGCCGATTATTCCAACCGTCATACCCGATTCGATTTTGAGGTTAACATCGGATAAAGAATATTTCTTTGCGGTTTTGGAATATTTAAAGCGAACATTTTTAAATTCAATCGAACCGTCATTAACTTCGGTTACGGGATTCTCCGGGTTAGTCAGAGATGGCTCCTCGTCTAAAACCTCTGCGATACGCTTCATAGATTCGCCCGACATGGTTAGCATAACATATATCATCGAGAGCATCATAAGCTGCATAAGAATCTGCATACCGTAGGTTAACATTGCCGACATTTCGCCGACATTTATAGCTGCGCCGCCGCTTAAAATGATAAGCTTAGAACCAACTATAAGAACAAATATCATATTAAAATGAACGCAGAACTGCATTAAAGGAGTATTTAATGCAACGATGCGCTCGGCTCTCGTAAAGTCCCTTCTGATGTCATCTGAGGCATCAGAAAACTTCTGCTTTTCAAAGGGCTCTCTTGCAAAGCCTTTAACAACGCGTGTTGCTCTAACATTTTCTTCGATAGACTCGTTAAGACGGTCATACTTCTTGAAAACTCTGCGGAAAGCAGGCATAGCCTTCTTTGCAACTATCAAAAGGCCGAAGCCGAGCAACGGTATTATAACAACAAATGAGGTTGCGAGCGCTCCGCCCATAATATACGCCATAATTATACAGAAAATGAGCAGCATAGGAGCACGAACCGCAATTCTTATAATCATCAAATATGACATCTGAACATTGGTAATATCAGTAGTCATTCTGGTTACAAGTGATGACGATGAGAATTTATCGATATTCTGGAACGAATAGGTCTGAATTTTTGAAAAAATATCGTGCCTTAAATTCTTTGCAAAGCCGGTCGATGCCTTTGCACTTGTGATGCTTGCGGCACCGCCAAACATAAGAGAAACAAGCGCCATTAAAACCAATATCAGCCCTGTCTTTATAACTGAGGGAAGCATACCCTCTGTTCCGTTTCTGACCGAGTTTTCAAGGGTATCAATCAGATTGGCGGTTATAAACGGAATAAGGCATTCAATCGCCGCTTCGCCTATAATAAAGACAATGGTGAGAATGGAAAGAAGCTTATACTCTCTCACACTTTTAAAAAGTCTTTTTAGCATAGGGTTTTTACCAATTCTTTCTATAATGTTTTAACCTAATTATTATACGCTTAACAAATTGCTAATTCAAGGGATAATTTGTTAACACTTTCTATTTTTATATAAAAAGCGCCGAACTCTCCAAAGGAAAGCTCGTCGCTTTTTGCTTATCAATTATTTTTCGCTTTCATCCTTATGCAAGGTGGTCATTTTAATCTTTCTCTTCTTAAGATAAATTCTAAGAACGATAACACCTGCAATAATAGCAACGAATACAACGATGATTATAATGAAGAGGGTTAAATCCTGAGTTTCTTCCTCGATAACCTCGCTCGGACTTACGAACTCATGCTTTAATTCTTCTGCTTCGCAATATTTTGCAACAACCGAACGCTCAACGCATTTAATGGTGAGGCTGTCGCAATTATTGAAGGCATCGCTTCCTACTGATTCAACATTCTCGGGTAGAAGGAGCTCGGTTAAAGCCTTGCAGTCCTTAAAAGCTTTATCGCCGATAACGCGAACTCTTCCGTTGAATTTAATAGTCTTAATGCTCTTGCAACCCTCAAATAGTGAGTTGTCAATAGTGGTTGCCCACTGAGGAAGAACCATATTTTCGAGCGACGTGCAGCCCTTAAAGGCGGAAGTACCAATCAGGCTGATTCCGTCAGGAAGAATGAGTTCTTTTAAAACCTTGCAATCCTGGAATGCAGAAGCACCGATTCTTGTAAAGGTATCGGGAATGGTTAAGCTCTCAAGGCTTGAGCAACCACTGAACATCTTATCGGGGATAAGGTTGGCTGCAGTGGAGAGAGTAACAGTTTTAAGAGCCGAACATCCCTCAAATACTGATGCGCCGTATTCTTTAATGGTTTCTGAAAGGTTGATTGAAGTAAGGTTAGAGCAGTTAGCGAATGCCATAGCACCAATGTTTGTAAGGTTACCCTTAATATCAACCTTGGTAAGATTTGCGCAGTTTTCAAAAAGACTTTCGGGAAGAACAACAACTTTTTCGGGAATAATAACTTCTTTAAGAGCGATACAGCCTTTGAATGCGCCTGTTTCAAAGTTTTTCAAATTTTCGGGCATACGAACTTCAGCAAGATTAACACAGCCGTCAAAAGTTGAAGCCAAAAGTGCTGTTACACCATCAGGGAGGTAAACCAACTTCATTTCTAAGCAACCCTGGAATGCAGAAGCGCCGATGCTTGTAAGGAGCTCACGGTTAAGGTCAATCCCTTTAAGCTTTGCGCAATTAAGAAATGCGGAAGCACCGATAGTTCTGATATCGGTAGGCAAAAGAACGGTTTCAAGGTTAGCGCAATCAGCGTAAGCACTATCATTTATATAGTAAACGGTTTCGGGAATAACAATATTAACAAGTGCGGTGCAACCCTTGAATGCAGAAGCACCGATAGTTTCAAGCTTCTTGGAATATGTAATATCGTCAAGAGCAACACAGCCCTGGAATGCAGAAGCGCCGATGACCTCAATATTACCAGTGTTAACCTTCTTAAGAGCAACACAATCTTTGAATACACCCTCAGAAAGCTCGGTAGCATTTGAACCGATTGATGCAGAGGTTATAGCGGTGCAGCCGTTGAATATATATTTGCCATGTGATGTAACCGAATTGGGAATTGTAATATTCTCAGGCTTCTTTTTACCCTCGATACGACCGAAGTTCTTAAGAGCAACGCAGTTATTAAAAGCATAGTCGCCTATTGTTTCGATATCGCCGAGCAGGTAAACAGACTCAAGATAAGCACAATCGCTGAAGGTGAATTTACCGAGCGATTTAACGCTGGCGGCAATAGTCATAGATTTTAATGCATTACATTTACCGAATGCGGTATCACCAATGGTTTCAAGCTTTGAATCTGCAGGAACATTGAAGGTGGTGAGCGCTTCATCATCGTAGAAGATTCTTTCGCCGATATAAACAACGGATGCGGGAAGATTGAAAACAACGAGTGCTTTGCAATCACTAAATGCTTCCTGTCCGATATACTTAAGCTTTGATTCACCACTGAAAACGATATCAGTAAGGGTTGAGCATTTGAAGAACGCAAACTTTTCAATAGTTTCAACATTAGCAGGAATGGTAATTTTTGTAAGAGCCGAGCAACCGTCAAAAGCGTGCTCGCCGATAAAGGTAAGGGACTGGGGAAGGGTTACATTGGTAAGAGCCTTACAGCCTGAGAATGCATAATAACCAATACGGGTAATAGATTCGGGAATCTCAATTGCAGTCAAAGCGGTGCATTTGCCGAAAGCGGCATAGCCAAGGCTTTTTACAGAAGCGGGAATGGTTATTGCTTCAAGCTTTGTATTATAAAAAGCGTAAGCTCCGATATCGGTTACTGAATCAGGAATAGTTACCGAGGTAACCTTAGTTGAGTTGAAAGCGTTTGTTCCAATAGCTGTAACGGTTTTGCCACCGGCCTTACTTGGAACGGTTACTGTGTTAGAAGAACCGGTATAACCGATAAGCTCGGCATGGTCTTCATAGACAGCATATTTAAACTGACCCTCCTCAACGGCAGTATAAGCCAACTGAGCCGATGAGTTATCCTTATAAAGCTCAGTTGAATCCTTATCGCAGCCGCAAATGAAAAGAGCAAGTGCGATAACAACTAAAAGTAAAAGTGATAGGTATTTTTTCTTCATTTTTGTATCCCTTCCTGCTAGGTTTGCATATCAGCCTTAAATAAGGGCACAATATGCGAATATAACTAATATGATTATAATTATTTTTATATTGTTTGTCAATATGTAAAGTGTAATTACGGTATGATGAAAACGACGAATTTAAACATATTATTTTGGTTAAAAATTTTTAAAAACAGAGTTTTCAAAATGATAAGAGGGTGTTATAATTATAGCATCAATCAAAATAAAATATCATAAAGGTTCGGTGTTATTATGAAAACTATATATGTTGCCTCAAGCAGAGGCTGGGGGATAGGCGGAATTTATTCCTATGATTTAGATGAAAAGGGCAAGCTTTTGTTTAAAGAAAAAACTGAAGCCTGGACTCCTACATATTTGGCTAAGGCTAACGGTAAGCTTTTTGCTTTGCTAAGAGACCCTTATAAAGCCGCATCACCCAACAGCGCGCTTGTTTCTTTCGATATTTTGGAAGATGGTCGTCTTGCAAACAAATCTGAAATGGTTTCAACCGAGGGAACGGTTGCTTGCCACTTATCAGTTTCTAGCGACGGAGAGGATGTTTATGCCGCTAACTATTCCTCGGGTAGTGTTTCTAAGGTCGGAGAAAAGCTGGTTGTTCATGAGGGAAAGGGTCCTCATCCCAGCCGTCAGACTGCTCCGCATACTCATATTGCAATTTTAACTCCCGATGAAAAATATGTTGTTGTTTGCGACCTTGGAATTGATAAGATTTTCTTCTATGATCGCAATCTTGAGGTAGTTAGCATAACCGAGATGCCTGCAGGTTCGGGTCCTCGGCATATTGTCTTTTCAAATGCCGGAAAGCTGATTTATTGCGTAACTGAGCTTTCAAACGAGGTTATCGTTTTAAAATATGAAGACGGAAAAGCAGAAATAGTAGCAGAAGGCGTTTCAACCTTGCCGGAAGATTATAAAGGCAGAAACACTGCGAGTGCTATCAGACTTTCTAAAGACGGAAAATATCTTTATGTTGCTAACCGCGGCCATAATTCAATTGTTGCATTCTCGGTTGACGGGAAAAAGGTTTCTTACCCTGAATTTTCAAGCTGCGGCGGCAAAACACCGAGAGATATTTATATTGTTGATGATATTCTTCTTTGCGCAAATCAGGATACCGATACGGTTATGACCTTTAAGGTTAACGGCAAAAACATCGAGCCTACCGGATATTTTGTCTGTGTTGAAGAACCGTTGAGTATAATTGATTAAAAGAAAAAAGCGTCAGCGAAGCCTGACGCTTTTTTCTTTGCGACTGAATCTGTAAGCCGGGTTCTGTCTTGAACGACCATCTTTCTTGGCCTTGCGTTACCGCAAGGCTCGCGCCATCTTTCACGGCACGTAGGGCGCGTATTGCCGTAGCTGATGTTGCTTCGGATAGGGTTTACAGGGCTGCACAGTTTCCTGCCAGCCGGTGAGCTCTTACCTCGCCTTTCCACCCTTACCGCAAAGGCAATGCCAAAGGCATTTCAAGGTTGCCCAAGCTTTGCGGCGGTATATTTCTGTTGCACTTTCCCTAAGGTCACCCTCGGCGGCCGTTAGCCGCTATCCTGCCCTATGAAGCCCGGACTTTCCTCAGGGGTTAAAAAACCTCCCGCGGCCGTCCGATTCACTCGCAAATAATATTTTAGCACATCTTTTCTTAAAATAAAAGTGTTTTTTTAAAGTGGTTGACAGAAGAAGTGCACAGGTGGTAAAATGAAGAAGGTGAACTGATATGAAAAACGTTTTAAAGCAAAAAGAATTTCCCTCAAAAAAAGATATTATTTTATATATTGTAACCGTTTTTATTTCTGCGGTGTTATTGTTTGTTGGGCATAAGGTTGCCTATGATAAATCAACAATGTTTTTAGGCGGTTATGATGATGGCGCCTGCTCTGCGGTTGTAACAAAAATCGTTGACATTAAAACCGAGGATATTACCATTGACGGAACCTTATCAGGTCAGGATAAAACGGTTGTTTTTGAATGCCTTGTGAAAAGCGGAGAGTTAAAGGGTAAAACTGTTACTGCAATTGAAACTATATCGGTTTATGATATGGTCCCGCTTGATGAGGTTAAGGTAGGCAGCAGGATACTTATTGTAGAAAACCCTGATGAAAATGCTGAACACGATTATTTTATGCATGATTACAACAGGCTTACTCCTGTTTGGATTTTGGGGTTAATATTTATTGCGCTCATCCTCATTTTCGGCAAAATGAAGGGTGTTAACACTATTATCTCATTAGGCTTTACCTGCGTTGCGGTTTTTGCTGTGTTTGTCCCGGCAGTTCTTTCTGCAAAAAACATTTACCTTTGGGCCATAATCACCTGCGTTTATATAATTGCAATGACCTTAACCATTACCAACGGTTACAGCAAGAAGACCCTTGCTGCAGTTATAGGTTGTTCAAGCGGTGTTATAGTTTCGGGAGTGCTAACCCTTATTTTCAGAAGCTATATGAATTTAAGCGGAATAACTT
This sequence comes from uncultured Oscillospiraceae bacterium, assembly GCA_949295415.1. GTDB lineage: Bacteria > Bacillota > Clostridia > Oscillospirales > Acutalibacteraceae > UMGS172. Next base: position 12,324 of record CASFLA010000029.1, on the reverse strand, counting down.
CGGAGGACAGTATCTATATAAAAGAATTTAATGTTGACCTCCATGCCCTTATTTTCGCGGGTATAATTTTGGGCTCGGTTGGTGCGGTAATGGATGTTTCGGTTTCCATTTCATCGTCCTTAAAAGAGCTTCATGACCAGATTGAAACCCCGACCTTCTTTAAGCTGGTTCGCTCGGGTATAACAATTGGCCGCGATATTATGGGAACTATGGCAAATACTCTCGTTTTAGCATATATAGGTTGCGAGCTTGCAGGAACCTTATTATCAGTGGTTTACAGCTCGTCATTAACAACACTTTTCAGCCGCGAGCAGATTGTTGAGGAACTGCTGCAGGCGTTGGTAGGAAGTATAAGTATATTGTTAACTATTCCGTTGACGGCAGTTGTAAGCTCGGCGCTTTATATGGAAAAGAAAACAAAGCACAAAAAAAAAGAACGCAAAAAGTATGATAAAGACTATGTTGAGCCTGCCGATGAGCCGAGCTTGTTTGAAAAGAAAAATAATGAATAAAAATCAGTGTGCAACCAACGGTTGCACACTGATTTTTATTTTAATTATAATTCAATATCGATAAAGGCAGTTCAAAACTCCGTTGCCTTTTTTACTTACTATTAATATCTTCCGTTAGAACCGAAGAGCTTCATTTTATTCATAACAACCTGCTTAACAGCGTCAACTGCACCGGGCATAAGCTTGGTATAGCCCAAGTTTTCAGTCCAGTTATCGTGAATATATTTGCAAAGAGCGGTATTGATATCGGTAAAGATATTAACCTTTGAAATACCGTTTGCAATGGTGTTTCTGAAATCGTCATCAGTAAGACCTGAACCACCGTGGAGAACGAGGGGAACATCAACAAGATCAGCAATCTCTTTAAGTCTGCCGATATCGAGAACGGGCTTCTCTTTATAAAAACCATGAGCAGTTCCGATTGCAACTGCCAAAGCATCAACGCCGGTTGCCTCGGCAAATTCTTTTGCCTGAATAGGATCGGTATAGATGTTGTGGTCAGCAGTATTAGCGTTTGAACCAACATGACCAAGCTCACCCTCAACGGTGATGTTATGGCTATGAGCAAACTTTACAACGTCTGACATGCACTTGAGGTTTTCTTCATAGGGCTTTGCAGAGCAGTCATACATAACTGAAGTGAAGCCAAGCTTGATAGCCTCTTTAACGCAGTCAAGAGTAAGACCATGGTCAAGATGAAGAACAACAGGAACTGTTGCACGCTCTGCCATAGGCTTAAGCATATCAGCGAGTTCGTTAAGCTGAGAACAGTTAAGAAGAACCTCAGCACTACCGATAATAACAGGTGCACGAAGCTCCTCAGCAGCGGCTATAACGCCCTTTGCCATCTCAAGATTAACAGTGTTGAAAAGGCCTACACCGTATTTCTTTTCTTTTGCATCAGCTAAAATGTCTTTTAAATTTACAAGCATTTATTACACATCCTTCCAGCAGTTATTCTAGTCCATTGCCAAATAAAAGTCAACCAAATTTTACATAAATTATAGTTGCTTACTAAAATTCACTAAAAACCTCTTTTGTTGCGCAATCGGGGGAGTATTTCCAATAGTCAATATGGTTTCCTCTAATGAAATATTGAGGTTGGGAGGGCTTAATTGGAGCGGCGAAGGAATCTATTATAATAAGCTTTACCTTCATCTTCTCGGGCAGAATGCTTTTAATATAAACGCTGGTCATTTCACCGACATTTATTCCTTTTTTTGATTCGGCAAGACCTGCAAGGTTTGGTGACAGCTCAACGAATATTCCGTAGTCCTCAACCGAGCGAACAACGCCCGAAACGGTTTCCCCTTGAGAAAATTTTTCAGCATTTTGCTCCCAAGTGCCGAGCAATTCCTTCATCGAAAGGGTAATTTTCCCATCGATTATGCTTTTAACCACTGCTTTTATACTGTCGCCGGGACGAAAACGGTCAGAAGGGTGGCTTATTCTTGAAACCGAGATTGTATCAATGGGCAACAATGCAATAATTCCGCACCCGATATCGCAGAATGCGCCAAAGCTTTCAAGATGAGTAACTTTTGCCGAAATTATATCTCCGGGCAAAAGAGAGGATATATATTGGGCTTGGCATCTTTCCTGAGCCTTGCGTCTCGATAAAATGGCTATGCGGTTGCCCTCTTTATCCTTTGCAAAGCCGTCGCATATAAAGGAAACAGGCTTGCCAACTCGGGAAATAAGTGCAATATCGCGCACAACGCCTTCTTTTATTCCTATTGCGCCCTCATCTCTCGGAATGATACCTCTAATGCCGCCTAAATTTACGGTGATATTATGTGCAACATCGCAGCTGGTAGCATATCCCTCCAATATATCACCATTTGCCGCCGCTTCTTCTAAATTGCTTAAGGAGGAGGTAGCTTTTTTGTTATGTAGTGTATCGAGCAGGTTCCCCTCAGGGAAAAAAGAGTTATTCATTTTGTTCCAGCCTTTCTTTTGCGGCACTCTGCCGTTTTTTAATTCCTGCTCTATATATATGTAAAAAAATGCCTTTTCATTTTAAAAAAGAAAAATTTTTATTTTGTTGCATAAAAGTTGGCCGAATTTATGCAACTTTTTTAATTTTTAAGGTGTTTTTTGAAAGGGGATAAAAAATCATGTCATTAACCTTAAAAGAAAAAGATTTTTGCAGATATTTTGCTACCGGCAAAAATCAGAGAGAGGCCGCGGCAAAGGCAGGCTATGCGTTTCCTGAGCGTTCAGGATTAAGACTGCTTGAAAGAGCAGAAATCAGAAACTTTATAAGCGAAATTGCGCAACCGTTAAGGTGCTCAGAGGAAGCCGCCGAGGGCTTAAGGAAAATAGCATTCGGCTCGATTGCGGATGCTATAAAGCTTATGGTTTTTCCACCTGAAACGCTTGAAATTGAAAAGCTTGACTTATTTATGGTGTCGGAAATCAAGTTTCAAAAGGGAAACGTTAGCGAAATCAAGTTCTATGACCGAATTAAAGCCCTTGATGCTTTAAGCACGGTAACAGAAACCCGCTCTGATGAGAAAATAGCTCCCTTTATTGATGCCATATTTAAAGGCGCCTCGGCCTTGGGCTCTAAAGAGGGAAGTGATGACGATGAAATTTGAACCCTTTTCAGAAAAGCAGCTTGCAACACTCTGCTGGTGGGCTCCCAATAGCCCATATTCCTCACACGATGCCATCATTTGCGACGGCGCAGTAAGAAGCGGAAAATCCCTTTGTATGTTTGTTTCATTTGTCTTCTGGGCAACAAGCAGTTTCCACAAATCGTCGTTTGCCATCTGCGGAAGAACCGCATCCTCGGTTCGACGAAATCTTTTAACTCCGTATCTTCCCGTTTTAAAGCAGTTGGGATTAAATTGCGATTTTAAGTTATCCCAAGGGAAGCTTACGGTTAAAACAAACGGCAGGGAGAACACCTTCTTTATTTTTGGCGGTAAGGATGAGGCCTCGGCCTCGCTTATTCAGGGAATGACGCTCTCGGGCGTTATGTTTGATGAGGTTGCACTTATGCCGCGCTCCTTTGTTGAGCAGGCGTTAGCCAGATGCTCGGTTAAGGGCTCTAAATTCTGGTTTAACTGCAACCCCTCTAACCCAACCCATTGGTTTTATAACGAATGGATAAAAAACACCGCTCAAAAAAACGCGCTTTATCTTCATTTCACTATGAAGGAAAATCCCTCACTTTCACCCGAAATATTAGAGCGCTATGAAAATATGTATTCGGGTGCCTTTTATGAGCGGTTTGTAAAGGGTAGGTGGGTTGCTGCCGATGGTTTAATCTATCCGATGTTTTCGGATAAGTGTATGGCCAACTGTCCAAAACAGTGCAAGAGCTTTTATATTTCTTGTGATTACGGCACAGTCAATCCAACATCGATGGGTTTATGGGGATATAGCGAGGGCGTTTGGTATCGCCTTAACGAATACTATTATTCATCTAAAAAGCAGGGGGCGCAGAAAACCGATGAAGAATATTATCTCGAACTCGAAAATTTAGCGGCAGATTACAAAATAAACGCCGTTATATGCGACCCCTCCGCCGCATCGTTTATAACAACCATAAGGCGCCACGGCAGGTTCAGGGTTATCCCTGCAAAAAACGATGTTTTAGATGGAATCAGAAGGGTATCGGTTGCACTATCTAGCGGTCAAATAAAGATATCTCCTCATTGCAAGGATTCAATAAGAGAGTTTTCGCTCTATAGGTGGGACGAGGGTGCCGTTAAGGATTGCCCGATAAAAGAAAATGACCATGCGATGGACGATATCAGATACTTTGTATCAACCGTTCTTAACAAAAATTTAAGCAGTAGTGTTGCGGTTGCCGCAAAACGAAGCGTTTAATGCTTCGGAAAGGAGAGAGCCAACTTTGAAAAACAAACAAAACAATAGAGCGCATACAGCTTCGGTTCAGACCGCTAGAGCCACCTCGCCTTATAAAGTGTTGGATAGATATGTTCCGTTATCAAAGCCTGAGTTTGCAGTTTATGATGCTATACGCGAGGCGGTGCCTATGGTTGATGCCGCAATTTTAAAGATTGTTCGACTGGTTGATAATTTCAATATTACCTGCAGCGATATAAAGGTTGAAAAGGAATTAAAGGAATTTTTGCAGAATATTCCGACCGGTATGTGCTCAAAAGGAATAGGCAGTTTTATAACCTCGTATCTTGATAGCCTGCTAACTTATGGAACTGCCGTTGCAGAGCTTGCTTATTCTAAAAACGGTGATGTTTTAGGCGTTTATAATGCGCCTCTTAAAAACATTTCTTTAAAAAGAGGCAAATCGCCGTTTCATTGCACAGTTTCGGTTCGTCAGGAAAATGGCAGTTTCAAGGAAATTACCGATAACGGCAGAATTTTGTTAACGGCGTTGCATCCGACTGCAGACTGCCCTGAGGGAAATTCGCTTCTTAAGGGGATGCCCTTTGTAACCTCTGTTTTGCTGAAGATTTTCGATAGCGTCGGCACAAATTTTGAAAGAATAGGCAACCTGCGATATGCAGTAACCTATAAGCCGAATGATGCTATGGATTCTGCCTTTTCGGCTGACAGAGCGGCTGAAATTGCAAAGGAATGGTCTGCAGCTATGAGCGATCATGAGTCAGTAAGGGACTTTGTTGCTGTAGGGGATGTTGACATCAAGGTTATCGGAGCAGATAACAATATGATTGAAACCGAAATCCCTGTTCGCCAGATGCTCGAGCAGATAGTTGCCAAAACGGGAATACCTCCCTTTATGCTTGGCATTTCCTGGTCAAGCACCGAGCGTATGGCTTCGGTTCAGAACGATATGCTGACCAGCGAATTACAGTATTACAGAAGCATTTTAGAACCGGTTATAAAGAGAATTTGCTCGGCTTGGCTTCTAAGCAACGGTTATCTTTGCAGCTTCAATATAAATTGGAATGAAATAAGCCTTCAGGATGAGGTTGAACTTGCTCAAGCGCGGCTCTATAACGCCCGAGCGGCACAAATTGAAGCACAAGAGGTGAACAGAGAATGAAAAAAGGAATTGTAAGCGATTTTTCTCAGCCTTCAGAACAAGAATTGGAGCTTATAAACGGATATACTCGCAGAAAGTTTACTGCCGAGGAGCTTTATGTTTTTTCGGTAGTGCTTTGTGATAACGAGATAGACCGTGATTTTGAACGCTTCACCGATGAGGCTTTAGGTAAGATGGCAGAGCTCTTTATAGGCAAAACAGGCATTTTTGACCACTCGCACAAAACAGAAAATCAATGTGCAAGAATTTTCGATTGTAAATTCGAATATGTTGAGGGTCAGAAAAACAGTATCGGCACTAATTACGGGCGTCTTTTTGCAAGAGCTTATATGCCAAAATCCGAGCGCACAAACCAGCTCATTTTAGAGATTGATGCAGGCATTAAAAAAGAGGTCAGCGTTGGTCTTTCTATGGGCAAAATGGTCTGCTCAGTATGCGGCGAGAGCGCGGGAGCCTGCAATCACAAAAAGGGCAAGCAGTATAGAGTTTCAGGCCAAAAGAAGCTTTGCTACTACGATTTATCCGAGCCCTATGATGCTTATGAATGGTCCTTTGTTGCCGTCCCTGCACAGCAAAAGGCAGGAGTTGTAAAGGCGTTTTCAGAGGAACCTGAAATAGTAATAGGGAACCTTACAAAATCTTTGCAAAGAGGCAATGTTATTTTGTCGCTCGAGGAGGCCAAGAGCCTTGCAAAAGGCTTTGAAGCGCTAAAAAATGAGGCCGATAAAGCGGCAGAGTTTTTAAAGCGAAAGAAGTTATCGGTTCTAAAGGCATTTATGCCCGATATTTCAGGCGATACTCAAAAGCTTATGATGGCGGCGCTGGACCGCTTAGAGTTTTCCGAGCTTTACAGTCTTTTTTGTAAGGCGGGAATTGAAAACGAACCTGTAGTTTGCGAGCTTGAGGTAGGAGCTAAACCTAAGTCCAAATCTCATAATCGCAACAATAATTTTGTTATTTAAACGAAAGGAAAATGAACAATGATTAGTTTAAAAGGTTTTATGGAACAGACAGTAACCTTACTTGCCGATGAGTCGGTAGAAAACGGTGCTTTGGTAAGTATGATTGAAAACAACAAGGTTAGAAAGGCCGCAGACGGTGACAGCTTTATCGGCGTTGCCGCTTCCTGCAGTGGCTCGGCCGCAGCAATTACCGTTAAGGGTTATACTGAGGCAACCTATAGCGGAAGCGCACCATTGTTGGGCTTTGCTAAGCTCGTTGCTGACGCTAACGGCGGTGTTAAGTCTTCTTCAGAGGGTAGAGCTGTAATTGTAATAACCGTTGATGCCGAAAACTCAAAAATCGGCTTTATAATGGAATGAGCTGGGCGAAACCAATTTGTTTCGCCACAAAATCTTCGATTTTGAGACAAATTTTTCTAAAAATTTGTCCTTTCCCATTGCAATGAATTTCGTGCAAAATTTAATATTAGAATTTAATTTTGCCAAAGCCACTTTTAAGTGGCATATTGAAACGCTTTTTAGCGTTTCGATTAACTGCAATCATTATTATTTAATTTTTTGGAGGAATATAAATGAGTTTTGATAATTTGATTCTTGAAAAAGGCATGTATGCAATTCCCGGCAAGAGCTTTTCAGAGGTTTTAGAGGAGCTTGACCCCTCTGCGAACTATGCAGGCACCGAGTATGAGGGTCTTGATGCATTCGGCCGTCAGCTAAAAAGATTTGATATTAAGGTTTCAGGCGTCGGCTCTGATACAATCAGCAAGTTTTTCTCGGCAACTCAGTCTGCAGCGCTTTTCCCTGAGTATGTTTCAAGAGCTGTAAAGCAGGGCGCAAAGGAGGCAGACCTTCTGCCTTCAATCATTGCCGCCACCACTCATATCAACAGCCTTGATTATCGCACCATCGCATCGGTTCCCTCTGAGGACGAGAAGAAGCTTAAAAGGGTAGAGGAGGGCGCATTTATTCCCGAAACTACAGTTAAAACCAAGGAAAATCTTGTTAAGCTTCATAAGCGCGGTCGCACACTTGTTGCATCCTATGAGGCATTAAAATATCAGAAGATTGACCTTTTCTCTGTAACCTTGAAGCAGATTGGCGCATATATTGCCCGTCAGCAGTTCGCAGATGCTGTTGAGGTTCTCGAATCGGGCGACGGCAACAACAATGCCGCTAAAATCATCAATGCCGCAGAGTTAGGCAAGCTTTCTTATAACGATATGCTTTCTCTCTTCAACCAGCTTTATCCCTATAGCCTTAACCGCCTTGTTATGTCTCCTGCAACCATGCTTAAGGTTATGAATCTTGATGAGTTTAAAAACCCGCTTTCCGGCATTAACTTCCAGGGAACAGGCAACCCCGGAACTCCGCTTGGCGCAAAGCTGCTTCGTTCTAATGCTGTGAAAGACGGCAAGATTATCGGTCTTGATGCAGGTTGTGCTCTTGAGAAGGTTGTAGCATCTGATGTATCGGTTGATTACGATAAACTTATCGACCGTCAGCTTGAGAGAGCAGTTATTACCACCACCGTGGGCTTTGCCAAGATTTTTGACGAGGCTTCTGCAGTTCTTAAAATTTAAGGCGGGTAAATTATGATGAAACAGTTCATCGTAATTGATAAGGTTATTGATATTTTTCTTTCTTTGTCAAGCGCCGAAAATTTTAAAGATGCAGATGTTTTCTGCAAAACCGCCGCCGATGTTGTTGAAAGCTGGATAGATAAGCGAAAAGTCAGTGAGGAGCATAGCTATGCTGTTTGCTACCTTGCGGCTTGTCTTGCCAACTACCGTTACACTTTAAAAAAATCTCTTGAAGCCGTCAGCATAAAAGCGGGGGATATAAGCATTGATACCGCAGATAAAACCGCGGTTTCGGCTGCCAAAGTGCTTTATGAGGATGCTTTACAAAGTGTAAATCATCTGCTTAAGCTGAAGAGATTTGCATTCAGAAGTATCGGGGTGTGATAGTTTGAGAGTTAAAAAAATTTTAGAAAAAATGCTCCTCAATTTTGGCGATAGTGCAACCGTGACCGTTGGAAATGAAACGGTGACGGTGAATGCGTTTATCCGCCCGATGAGATATAAAAACAAGCTTTATATTGATATGGAAAGAACCGATTTGGGCTTTAGAGACTCAGAGTGCTTTTTGTATCTTGGCCCCGCAGTTCCTGATTTTTGCGGAAGTGAGGAAAAAACGATTATTTCATCACTAAATAAAAAATATTCGGTTTCAAGGGCGGACAGAATAACATTATCGGGTGAACCTATATATATCTGGGCTGTTCTAACCCCCAGAATAAAGGATGGAGTGTATAATTATGTGCAGTAAAACAGTTGAAGCGGTTTTTAATGCGCTCTCAAGTAACGCCCTGCTTTCTGATGCTAAGGTAATACGCGATTTTCCGAGCATTAAGCAAGATATGCCTTTAGAAGTGCCGATAGTATCGGTTGGACTCGGCGGCGCAAGTTTGCAACCAGGTGGTGAAGCTGCCATACTTTCAAATGATAATGCTTTGGGAACAGTTGAGGTTAAAATCAGCATCTGTTCACCGAAGTCCAAAGCAGGCAACGAGGCTATAAGCCTGCTTGACAGAGTCCTTTCAGCATTAAGCTCGGTGCTTTCAAGCGTCGAAGCACAGATAGTTGATATTGAAGAGATAAAATACAGTAGCTCTTTAGGCTGTCTGTTAATACCGCTTTCGCTTAAAATCACAAATATCAAGCCTTTTTCATAATTAAAGGGTCTTCTGGCCGCCGCGTTCTTTTTTTGAGCGCGGCGGTTTTTTGTTAAAATGGATTAAAAAGTGCAAATATGAGCGCTTTTCTTACATATATATTGTAAAAATTGTTAAAATTTGAAGAAAATATAAATTCCCTCTTTATTTTTTTCTAAAATGTTGATATAATCAGTTGGATACTTCAAAGCATTTGGAGTTCTCTGCGCTTTTGCAGAAAATAGCGGTAGTAAAAAGCCGCAAATCAGCCAAAGCTTTCAGGCTGAAATAAGGATGTTTATTATTTTTTTAGGAGGATGATTCAACTATGAGTCACAAGTTCGTTTACCTGTTCTCAGAAGGCGACGCTTCTATGCGTGAGCTTCTCGGCGGTAAGGGTGCTAACCTTGCAGAGATGACCAAAATCGGTCTTCCCGTTCCCCAGGGCTTCACCGTTTCTACCGAGGCCTGCACTCAGTATTATGAGGATGGCAGAAAAATCAACGATGAAATTCAGGCACAGATTATGGAATACATCGATAAGATGGAAGGCATTACCGGCAAGAAGTTCGGTGATAAGGCTAATCCGCTTCTCGTTTCCGTTCGTTCAGGTGCTCGCGCTTCCATGCCCGGTATGATGGATACCATTCTCAACCTCGGTCTTAACGAAGAGGTTGTTGAAACAATGGCAGAGATGTCAGGCAATGCTCGTTGGGCATATGACTGCTATCGCCGCTTCATTCAGATGTATTCTGATGTTGTTATGGAAGTTGGTAAGAAATATTTTGAAGAGCTCATCGATAAGATGAAGGAAGAAAAGGGTGTAACTCAGGACGTTGAGCTTACAGCTGATGACCTTAAGGAGCTCGCAAATCAGTTCAAGGCTGAGTATAAGTCTAAAATCGGTAAGGACTTCCCGTCTGACCCGAAGGAGCAGCTCATGGGCGCTGTTGAAGCAGTTTTCCGTTCATGGGATAACCCCAGAGCTAACGTTTACCGTCGTGATAACGATATTCCTTATTCATGGGGAACCGCTGTTAACGTTCAGATGATGGCTTTCGGTAACATGGGTGACGATTGCGGAACCGGTGTTGCATTTACCCGTGACCCTGCTACAGGCGAGAAGGGCCTTATGGGCGAGTTCCTCGCTAACGCACAGGGTGAAGACGTTGTTGCCGGTGTTAGAACTCCGATGCCTATCGCTGAGATGGCAAATAAATTCCCCGAGGCTTTTGAGCAGTTCCAGAAGGTTTGCGCAACCCTCGAGGACCACTACAGAGATATGCAGGATATGGAGTTCACCGTTGAGCACGGCAAGCTTTATATGCTTCAGACCCGTAACGGTAAGAGAACCGCAAAGGCTGCTCTTAAGATTGCTTGCGACCTCGTTGACGAAGGAATGATTGACGAGAAGCAGGCTGTTGCAATGATTGACCCGAGAAACCTCGATACTCTTCTCCATCCCCAGTTCGATACTAAGGCACTTAAGGCTGCAACTCCTGCAGGTAAGGGTCTTGGCGCATCTCCTGGTGCTGCTTGCGGTAAGGTTGTATTTACTGCTGAAGATGCAGAAGCTTGGAATGCACGTGGCGAGAAGGTAGTTCTCGTTCGTCTTGAAACCTCTCCGGAAGATATTACCGGTATGAAGGCTTCTCAGGGTATCCTCACCGTTCGTGGCGGTATGACCTCTCACGCAGCCGTTGTTGCTCGTGGTATGGGAACCTGCTGCGTATCCGGTTGCGGCGATATCATTATGGATGAAGAAAACAAGAAGTTTACTCTTGCAGGCAAGACCTACAATGAGGGCGATTATATTTCTATTGACGGTTCAACCGGTAATATCTATGACGGTATTATCCCGACAGTTGATGCTGAAATCGCAGGCGAGTTCGGCAGAATCATGGATTGGGCTGACAAGTTCAGAACCTTAAAGGTTCGCACCAACGCTGATACTCCTGCAGATGCTAAGAAGGCTCGCGAACTCGGCGCTGAGGGTATCGGTCTTTGCAGAACTGAGCATATGTTCTTCGAGGCTGAGAGAATTGCAGCATTCCGTGAGATGATTTGCTCTAATACCGTTGAGGGTAGAGAAGCAGCTCTCGCTAAGATTCTTCCTTACCAGCAGGGCGACTTTGAGAAGCTTTATGAGGCTCTCGAAGGCAACCCCGTTTGCATACGTTTCCTTGATCCTCCTCTCCATGAGTTCGTTCCTACTGAAGAGGCTGATATTAAGGCTCTTGCAGATGCTCAGGGCAAAACTGTTGCTGATATTAAGAATATCATTTCTTCTCTCCATGAATTCAACCCCATGATGGGTCACCGTGGCTGCCGTCTTGCAGTTACATATCCTGAAATTGCAAAGATGCAGACAACTGCTGTTATCCGTGCAGCAATCAACGTTAAGAAGGCTCATCCCGATTGGAACCTCGTTCCCGAGATTATGATTCCTCTTACCGGTGAAGTTAAAGAATTGAAATATGTTAAGGATGTTGTTGTTGCAACTGCTGATGCAGAGATTGCTGCTTCAGGCATTGAGCTCAAGTATGAAGTTGGAACCATGATGGAAATTCCGAGAGCTTGCTTGACTGCTGACGATATTGCAAAAGAAGCTGAGTTCTTCTGCTTCGGAACCAACGACCTTACTCAGATGACCTTTGGTTTCTCCAGAGATGATGCCGGTAAGTTCCTTACTGCATACTATGATACCAAGATTTATGAGAACGACCCGTTTGCAAAGCTTGACCAGACCGGTGTTGGTAAACTCATGGATATGGCTGTTAAGATGGGTAAAGCAACCCGTCCCACAATCCATTGCGGTATCTGTGGTGAGCACGGCGGAGACCCCGTTTCCGTAGAGTTCTGCCATAAGATTGGCCTTGATTATGTATCCTGTTCACCGTTCCGTGTGCCCATCGCACGCCTCGCTGCAGCACAGGCTGCTATTAAGGAATCTAAGTAATTAGGTTTGCAAATTAAAAATTATCCCCTTGGAGCAATGAAGTGAACCCCAAAGTTTAGACAAAAATTAAATATTAAATTGCTTGTGAATGAGTTCGGTATTGCACCGGGCTCATTCCTTTTAGTTTTAAGGAAATTCTTTCGTTGTTGTAGTAATGAATATATTTCTTTAATTCA
>CASFLA010000028.1 GCA_949295415.1 uncultured Oscillospiraceae bacterium | reverse complement strand
TTTTTTTAGTGATATTCTGTGCTTTTCGCACAGAGTGGTATGACTGCCTATGGCAATCGTGATATTAAAACCTACGGTTTCAGTGATATTTATTCGCCAAAAACTGCCGAAGGCAATATCACTTGAACGAAGTTCAAATATCTCTGCGGAGCAATATCACTCGCCGCAAGGCGAATAAAACTGCCCAAGCGTCCTTAAGAACACTTGGGCAACCCATCAGGCGTTTTTTAACAGTTATGTATAGAATTACTGCTGTTTGATAGCTTCTACAGGGCAGCCCTCAGCGCAAGCGCCGCACTCTGCGCACTTTTCAGCATCAATAACGAACTTGCCATCTCCCTCAGAAATAGCTTCGCAGGGGCAAGTGCCCTGACATGCACCACAAGAAATGCAAGCATCGGTAATTACGTATGCCATCTATATACACCTCCGTTAAATAATTACAGTCAAACATGATTGTAACATTATTCTACCATATATTTCAAAAATTGCAAGAGTAAAATAAACGCCTTAGGCCTCAGGTGCTTCCCAGTTATGCCAAACGTTCTGAACATCGTCGTTCTCATCAAGCATATCGAGGAGTTTTTCCATTTTTACAACAAGCTCAGGGTCATCAATAGCTGAGGTTGTTGCAGGAACGTATGCCGGCTCTGCCGAAACGAAGGTATATCCCTTCTGAGACAATATTTCGCTTACTGCGCCGACATCGTTAACACCGGTTGAAATCTCGAAAACATCGCCATCAAAATTAAAGTCCTCAGCGCCTGCCTCAAGAGCATCCTCCATAACGGTATCCTCATCCTTGCCCTCGGCCTCAATAACAATAAGGCCCTTATGCTCAAACATAAACATAACCGAGCCGGACTGACCCAAATTACCGCCGCATTTATCAAAATAATGGCGCATTTCGCCAGCAGTGCGGTTACGATTATCGGTCAATGTTTCAACAATAACGGCAATACCTGCAGGACCATAGCCCTCATAGGTAAGCTGCTCGTAATCGGAGCCACCCTGCTCGCCTGCCGCCTTCTTTATAATGCGGTCAATATTATCATTAGGAACGTTGTTTGCCTTGGCCTTAGCAATAACATCCTTGAGTTTGCCGTTGACACTGGGGTCGGGTCCGCCCGCCTTAACAACCATTGCAAGCTCGCGGCCTATTCTTGTAAAGACTTTGGCTCTTGCCTGGTCGGTTTTTTCTTTCTTTCTTTTAATTGTGCTCCATTTTGAATGTCCTGACATGGAAAATCCCTCCGGAAATATGATTTAGTTATTCTATCACACTTTTTTAAACTGTTCAAGTATTAACACTTAAGTTAAAGTTCATTTTTTCTTCTACGCAGAAAATCCTCTAAAATAATGGTTGCGGCGACCGCATCCACCACCTGCTTGCGCTTCTTGCCTCTTGTATCGGTATAATTAAGGGCAGTATGAGCACTGACTGTTGTGCAACGCTCGTCCCATAATTCAACGGGCAAGCCGGTTTTTTTCTTTAACGCCTCGGCAGCATCGGTGCATTCCTTGGCTTTAAAGCCCTCAGAACCATCCATATTTTTGGGCAGACCTACAATTATCATCTCGGCGCCTAATTCCTTAGCTTTTTCGGCCAAGCGTTCAATCAGTCGCTCACGGTTATATTCGGTTATAACGCATTTTGGGAACGCAAAGGATTCGCCGGCATCGCTTAAAGCAACGCCCGTTCTCGCAGTTCCAACATCAACCGACATTATAAGCATATCGTTCTCCTTTATTTTATCTCAAAATAATATTTTCTGTTTGATTTTGGAAAATCATCTAAGACGCCATGCTCGGGGTCATAAAAAACTCCGCCTGCATAAAGCGACCAATGCCAACAACGCGGTGTTTCAAGGCTCAAAATGCAAACTCGCGGCAAATCATTTTTACAAAAGGCCTGCTTTCGCTCACTATCATATTCGATTGCAAACTTATCCAGGCAATCGAACATATCCTTAAGCTTTGTTTCGCGCTCGGTGCCCACAACATCTATTATTTCCTCAACGCTTTTGCCCGTCAGCATTGCCAAAACAGACTGACCGCATTGCAGACTGTCGGGCTCTTTTATGTATTTTATTATTTTAGCATCAAACATTATTTTACTGAGATTTCTCCCTCTTTTAATTCGGTTTTTCCATCAAAATACGGCTTTTTTGAAAAGTTTACGGTTATAACAACACCGTTGGAGAATTTTGTTCTCTGAACCAAGCAGTCCTCAGTTAAATACTCAAAGCTATCCAAAGTAGCATAGCCAACCTTTCTTGCGGCAGGAACAGTTCTTTTATAGGAAGCGAGAACATTGTCCTTTAAAGTATCCCAATCGGTTTCGCAAATGCTATAAATCGGCGGAACACCATATAAGACGCAAAGCTTATCGCGCTGCTCCATAAGCTCGGGGCAGCAGTTCTGCGAATCACCCCAATAGAAATAGGATTGAACTGAGCCATGGAATACCATTTCCCAAAGAGGGACTCTGCAAGCGGGGTTAAGCATATATTTAACTATATTCTCAGGAACATCATCGCCATAATAAAGGTGGGTCATTCTGCGGCCCGAATCATAGGCTCTGTAAGGCGGAGGACTCATCATACCCTCATTATAATGAACGGTTGCGGCAACATCCTCACAACCGATTTCGGTTCCGCAAACCAAACCCAAATCGGTAACAACATCGGCAAGGCGGCGCTTATGCATCATAGAACCGCGCCTGGTTGTCGGATGCTCGTCGCTATAGCATTCGTATGCGGTTGCCGCCATAACATCAAGGAAGCAACCCTCTATATTGTAATCAATTTTTCTCTTTTCGATAATAGGTTTAGCGCATTCAGGCGCCTTAACGTCGCAAATGCGGTGCTGATCATGGAAAACGCCGTCAGTTCCCATTAAAGCCCAGGCCTTGCGATATGTTCCGTCCTGATTTTTGATAACTGCATCAGGCCAATATCCTATTCTCTGCTCGCAGCGTCTTTGTCTGGTTTCGGGAATAAGGTGGAAAATATCTTTGGGGATAACATCGGTATAAATATCATAAAAGGTTGTTATAAAGCCTAAATCGTTTATAGCCGATATTTCTTTTTTCTCAATATTCTCATTAAAAATGCTCCAAAGAACATTATCCATTCCCATTTGCTTCATTTCTTTGGCAATGGAAATTCTTCTCTCGACCTGCTCTTTTGAAGGGACCTTATAAACTGCCTCCTTTGAATAGAGCATATCCATAGAATCACTGTTCCAAATCCATATATCTGCGGCGCCGAGCATTTTATCAACCTTGGCCACCTTTTTGACCTTTTCAGAAAGCGGAACTATAAAGCCCTTTTCCTTGGCAATATCTCGATACTGTAAGCAAAGTTCAGTTATGCCGCCCTTGCCCCAGATAAAGCGCATTTTTCTCTCATAGCCCCATTTGCCCATTTCGGCTATCCAGATAATATCGGAGCGGAGAAGTCCATTATCATCTCGTGCTGTTGTAACTGCGCCGTCAGCCGTTGTCATAACTGCGTTAAGGAAATAGTTGCCGCCAAAAATCGAGCCGATAAAGCCCATTGAAAGACCGTTTCCGCCCGAAAGAGCAAGGCGCTGAGGGATAACCGCCTCCTTATCATCAGCTTTAAACATAACGCCGCCGCAGATAGGATAAAGCACCTCTTCCTTTGGCTCTCTTATAAAAGACTGCGGATAATGGAAATCACAGGGCAAGCTACCCTCGCCATTAAGAGTTAAGGTTATAAGACCGTCCTTCTCAATTTCTAACAAGCATTGAGCTTCAACCGAAAATTCGGGGCGTTTAATTTTATAAGCAAAACCTTTCTCGGTTTCTTCAATATCCGATATCTCATAATCTTCCCTTAAGGGATACTGCTTTGCCAAAAAAGAGCCCGATCCGAAAGCCATTGCACCTGTTTTTTCGCAAATTTCTAATTCTACACCGTTTAAAATCTTTTTCATTTTTCCTCCAAAAACCGCTAATCTCTAACGGATTTGAAAAAATCACCTAAAAGCTTCTTGCATTCTTCCTCCATAATTCCTGCCCAGACCTCAGGTTTTGCTGAAAAAGGCATCGAAAGAAGATTGCAAACCGAATCGCAGGCGCCGCCGTTTTTATCAAAAGCACCGAAAACAACCTTTTTGATTCTTGAATTTATAATGGCTCCTGCACACATAGGACAGGGCTCAAGCGTTACATATATTTCACAGTCAGAAAGCCGCCAGGTTCCAAGCTTTTGGCAGGCGTTATGAATCGCCTCTATTTCGGCATGGCCAAGGGCACTTTTGAGTTCTTCTCGGCGGTTACTTCCGGTTGCTATAACCTCGCCGTTTCTGACTATGACGGCGCCAACAGGTATTTCTCCTTTATTTGCCGCCTCTTTTGCAAGCGCTATCGCCTGCTTCATATATTCGTTCATACTATCCTCATAATCCGCTCGACAATGTCTGTAAATATCTCATAATATAAGGCAAACACTGATTTGCTAAAATGGTTAAGCCGCAAAGGATAAAGAAAACAACCATCCAGGCGGAGCCACAGAACCAACCGATTTTTGTTGAGGTTTCCTCGGAGCGTTCTTTTGATAATTTAAGCGCCTTACTATCTATCTTTAAAAGGAAGATAAGACCGCAAATGCCGATAAGCAGCAGCACAACCAAATATAAAGCCGAAATTATGCCCGACTCAAGCGGACTTGTGTTTTTTGAAATATAGGTAAGCACAACCGATAGCGCATTGTTAAGTGCATGGATTATCATAGCAGGGATAAGCGAGCCTGTATAAACGGTGCAGTATCCCAAACCGATACCTACTATAAAGGCAAACGGAATCTGAACCAAATTGCCGTGTATAAGACCGAACAACGCCGCCGAAACCATAATAGCGGTGCCGTCACTCATATATTTGCGAAGCGAGCCTAAAATAACGCCCCTAAATGCGAACTCCTCTAATATTGCGGGGAAAAGACCGATACAGATAAGCATTAAAACGAACGACTGCCAGCCGCCGTTATAGTCAATCATATTGTTCTCGGGAGGCATTTTGAATATTGCTTCAAAATAGCGCGCAAAGGTGCTTGTTGCAATATTGCCTATTCCGCAAATTCCAAGACTCAGCATAACGGTTGGCAGAATGAGGCCTTTAGGCGCAGGTTTTAATGACACAATGTCCCTTAACCTTGCTCCGATAAATTTTGGAGTGAAAATAAACGGAACTGTCAATAATAAAACAGAGCAAAGTGCTGAAAAAACATAGAGAAAATCAGCGTTTGAAAGCAGGGCCTGCGCACTCTGCACACCCAGCGCTATCATAAGCACTATTCCTAAAATATAAGAAAGAACATTTCCGCCCAAAAAGAAAATGCTAAGCGGCATTCCAACACCGTTGCCGAGGCTTTTTACCTGACGCTTTTTCTCCTGCCTCTCATAATATGCAGCAGCATTAAACCGGACAGCATTCTGCGGCGCTGAATAGCTTGTGTTGGGAGTATATCTATATTCGCCCCTTGGGTTATAAGGATTTTCCTGAGGGGGCGCACCATACTCGTAGCTACCCATACTTGAATTCTTAAAAGGCACATAAGCCTGCGGTTTCTCAGGTTCTTGCTCTAACGAAGACTTATCGCCAACGGCTTCTCCTTTTATTTCTTCAGTTTCTAAAATTTCATTTTTCATCTCATCAATTTCCAAAACATCAACCCCTTACCCGAGAAAATAAACGAAAATTTATCTAAAATGTTGAACAAAATCTCTGATTTATTATAAAATAATAATTTTTTTAGCAAAATTGCATAAAAAATTGGTGTTATAAACCATATCGTAACAGTTGCAATACTATTGAAAATATATTATTATA
>CASFLA010000027.1 GCA_949295415.1 uncultured Oscillospiraceae bacterium | reverse complement strand
TTTTTTTAGTGATATTCTGTGCTTTTCGCACAGAGTGGTATGACTGCCTATGGCAATCGTGATATTAAAACCTACGGTTTCAGTGATATTTATTCGCCAAAAACTGCCGAAGGCAATATCACTTGAACGAAGTTCAAATATTTCTGCGTAGCAATATCACTCGCCGCAAGGCGAATAAAACTGCCCAAGTGTCCTTAAGAACACTTGGGCAATGAAGGCGGGTTTTTAATCTTCAGGCTCTATTATTTTATAGTATGCTCTATAATCCTCAGTCAGTGGTTTTGAAACATCGGTTTTATTTATATTTACAATTTCACGGCATATAGATGAGGCATATTCTAAAGTGTTCTTTGTGCCGCCCGGTTTTCCATCAAAAAAGGTAATAATATGGCGGCTGCGCTCAACCATATATTTATTGCGCTGTGAAAACGCCCATTTTTCATAACGGTCGTTTAAAACAACAACCTCATCGGCTTGCTTTGAAAGTGCGTTATATCGGGCTTTCCATTCATAGCTCCAGCCTCTTTCCTGACCTTTAAAAGGAATAACGGCGATAAGTTTTATGTCTTTATTGAGTTGTTTTATAAGGGCAACCTGTTCAGCGGCAATGATATCGAAACCGTTCGCCATTCCTGTATAAAAGGTATTAACCCCGTTATTTATGAGCTTTGAAATCGCGCCGATGAGGCGGCGCGAAAAATCATTATATTGAGGGTCCTGCTCGCTTAACGGGAACGGAAATTTATCCGCGCGATAACCCGTAAAGCAGCAGCTTTTTTCAATATCGTTCAAAATATCTCACCCAATTTCACTAATAAAATAAAGCATAGCCTTATAAAAATAAGGTTTTTTGCGCAACTAAGACAAGAAAAATCGTTGACAAAGGAAATTAAAAAAAGTATAATTAAAAACAACAAAAAAAGAAAATTCGGAAGTGAATAAAGATGGATAAAATAGATTATCGTCTTATAAGTCTTTTGCAGGAGAACGCAAGAATGCCCTTAAAGCAGTTGGCCGAGCGTGTTTTCCTTTCCTCGCCCGCAACCGCAGCAAGACTGGAGAGGCTTGAAAAAAGCGGAATAATTTCAGGCTATGGCGTTAAGATTGACCATAAAGCCTTAGGCTTCCCGATAACCGCTTTTATAAACCTGGAGGTTCAACCTCAGCAAAAAGCAACCTTCTATCCTTTTATAAAGGCGCATCCCAATGTTTTGGAATGCAACTGCGTAACCGGTCATTATTCAATGCTTATTAAGGTTGCCTTTGAAAGCACCGAAGCTTTAGATATCTTTATCGGTCAGCTTCAAACCTTTGGAAGCACTCAGACTCAGATAGTTTTCTCAACCGCAAAAGAGGAAACGAGTGTTGAATTAGAAAAAATAATTGCAGGAGAGTATCCCGAAGTTCCGCAGATGAAATAAGAACAAAAAGACCTATGCTCAGCATAGGTCTTTTTTTATGCTTCTTCTGCCTCTGCCTGTGCGGCTTTTTTGCAACCACCGCTTTTAATAACAACAACGTCATCGCGGTCAAAAACCTGCGGCGCGCCGTCGGTATTATCCATCTTAACCTTGATTTTTCCCGATAGCAGACTAACATCGCAAACAGTTCCTCTGCCCGAGGGGGTATCAACATAAGAGTTAACCTTTGGAGTTATCTTGTTAAGATACTCGTAAGCCTCCTGCTCATATTTCAGGCAGCACATAAGTCTGCCGCAGGTGCCTGAAATCTTTGTTGGGTTAAGTGATAAGCCCTGCTCCTTAGCCATTTTAATAGAAACGGGCTGAAAATCGGATAAAAAGCGCGAGCAACAGAACGGTTGGCCGCAAAAGCCTAAACCGCCCATCATTTTTGCTTCATCGCGAACACCAATCTGACGAAGCTCGATTCTTGTATGGAAGCTTGATGCCAAATCCTTAACAAGCTCTCTGAAATCAACTCTGCCGTCGGCAGTAAAGAAGAAAAGGATTTTAGAGCCGTCAAAAGCAATTTCAACACTGACAAGCTTCATCTCAAGCTCATGTTCAGCAATTTTCTTCTCGCAAACTTCAAATATCTCGCGTTCTTTTGCGCGATTTTCTTTCATTTTCTTAACATCATCATCGGTAGCAGTTCGAACAACCGGCTTTAACTGATCAACAATCTGACTGTCAGGCACGGTGTGATTGCCGCTGACAACCTCACAAATCTCGGTGCCTCTTGAGGTTGTAACAATAACATAATCACCGATATTATATTTTTTGTTCTGCGGGTCAAACGAGTAAATTCTGCCGTCAGACCTGAACTTAACGCCTATAATTTCTACCATATATTAACTCCGTTTCAAAGAAGATAAATTCTTTTTTAAAAATTGTATCATAAAATATAAACATTTACAAGAATTATAGAAGTGCAAATATTTCCGCAACAAAATAGGTTATATAAAGAGGTAACGATAGGGGTTGGCCAAGGTGGTCTTTAATAGTCAAACCAAGCTTATCGCAAAAAGCATAAATTGCGGCAAGCGAGGAGGAACGAACTCCTACCGTTTTTTTAAAAGCAGTCTGCCTCATCTTTTCGGATAAAACCATGCGGAATTCCTTTAAAAAGGCATTGAAGCCTGCGCGATCCTTCTCATAGGAAAACATCAAAACGGTGGCGCCAAGGCGGTCCTTTTTAACTAAAAATTCCCAAAACGCCAACGCGTCGGCTTTGGCTTTGTTCTGGTTACCCTTAAGGTACAAAAGAGCTTGACCAATGTTTCCGTTAGAGCTTTCGAGCGCAGAAATAATTGCTTCCTCGTCGGCGTTGGTTTTTTGTTTAATAAAGGCTGCCGCTTCTTGTGTGTCGGGATTTGTTACCGATAAAGTAACACATCTTGAACGAACAGTCGGAAGAAGAAAAGACGCGCTATGGCAAATAAGAATAAAAACCATAAAAGAGGGGGGTTCCTCTAAAACCTTTAAAAAAGCGTTTTGTGCCGAATCGTTCATTTTATCGCAATCGAGCAGAATATTAACCTTGCGCTTTGCTTCAATGGGCATAATATAAGCATCGTTTCTTATATCGCGAACAGCATCAACCTTAAAGGTTGAGCCGTCAGGAGCGTAGGTTAAAACATCGCAATGCCCGTCATTTAAAACAAGCTCGCATTCGCGGCATTTTCCGCAAGGAGCATCATTATTGCCGCAAATCGCCGCGGCGGCAATAAGCTTTGCTAATGTTTTTCTGCCGCTGCCTTCTTCGCCTTCAATAATAAAAGCATGAGGAAATCTACCGCAGGAAACGGCGCTTTTTATAGTGCTTTTAATTTCGCTGTTACCTATAAAATTGTCAAGCATCTGCGGCTCCTCCTTTGCTTTAATTAGAGAACATAACCAACCTTTTTCATAACCTTAGAAAGTGTTCTGCGGGCAAGATGATCTGCCTTCATAGCACCCTCTTTATAGATTGCTTCAAGCTGGGCTTTATCCGAAATATACATATTATACTTCTCTTGAACGGGACGGAGTTCTTCAACAACCGCCTCGCCGACAGCGGTTTTAAAGTCGCCGTAGCCCTTGCCCTCAAATTCTGCAGTGATTTCATCGGCGGTTTTCTTGGTAATTGCCGAATAAATACCAATAAGATTGTTGATACCGGGCTTGTTTTCGCCGATGCAGACTCTTGCCTCAGAGTCGGTAACTGCGCGCTTGAATTTACGCATAATGGCATCAGGAGTATCGGTAAGGAGAATCTTTGCATTCTCATTTTCATCTGATTTGGACATCTTTTTCTCGGGGTCCTGAAGCGACATTATTTTAGCGCCAACATTTTTAATATACGGCTCGGGGATAGTGAAAACATCGCCGTAAATTCCGTTAAATCGGTTGGCAACATCGCGGGCAAGCTCTAAATGCTGCTTTTGGTCCGCGCCAACGGGAACAACATCGGGCTTATAAATAAGAATATCTGCCGCCATTAAAACGGGATATGTAAAAAGACCTGCGTTAACATTGTCAGCATGCTTCTGAGATTTATCCTTGAACTGAGTCATTCTCGATAACTCACCGAACTGAGTATAGCAATCGAGAATCCAGGCAAGCTGAGAATGAGCCGCAACATGCGACTGCATAAAGATTATGCTTTTTTCAGGGTCAAGCCCAACGCTTAAAAGCATTGCCGCCGCGCTGTAAATCTGCTTTCTGAGTTCTGCGGGTTCCTGACGGACGGTTATAGAATGCAGATCGGCAATACCGAAAATACACTCGCATTCGTCCTGCATCTCGTTCCAGTTTTTAACCGCGCCGAGATAGTTTCCGAGAGTAAAAGCACCGCTTGACTGAATAAAGCTTAAAGCCCTCTTTTTGGGCTGAACATTGTTTTCCATTTTCTTACTCCTTAGGGATTATTTAAAGAATTCTTCTGCAGTTTTAGAAAGCAGCTCCATACCTGTTATAATCTGCTCGTCGGTAGGGGTTGAATAGTTAAGACGGATGCAGTTGCCGATATATGAGGTATCGACCGAGAAAGCATTTCCCGGAACAACCGCAACCTTGTTATCAACCGCCGCCTTGCAGAATGCAGGCATATCGGTGTTTTCGGGCAACTGACACCAGATAAAGAGGCCTCCGTCGGGCTTTTCATATTTAAGCCATTTAGAAAGTTTTTCATCGAGCAGCTTGGTCATGAGCGAGCATTTTTCTCTGTAAATCTTTCTGTTGCGGTCAAGGTGGCTCTCGTAATCGGTTTCGGTCATAAACTTATGGCAAATCATCTGGTTTAAAATGCCTGAATGAACATCCGCCGTCTGCTTGCAAACGGTCATTTTAGAAATGACCTCAGCAGGTGCTAAGCAATAGCCGACTCTAAGACCGGGGGAAATAACCTTAGAAAATGTTCCGGCATAGATAACGATTCCGTCCTCATCAAAGCTCTTGATGGTGGGGAGCTCCTCGCCTGCAAAACGGGTATCACTATAGGGGTTATCCTCTAATATCATAACGCCGTATTTTTTTGCTAAAGCATAAACCGCCTTACGCTTTTCAAGACTCATCGAGGTTCCCGAAGGGTTCTGGAAGGTCGGGATTGTATAGATAAAGCGAGCGTTTTTGGTTTCCTTAAGAGCTTTTTCAAGTGCCTCGATATTCATTCCATCGGTTTCATTTTTAACACCAACAAGGTTAAGGCCAAATGCTCTAAACGCGTTAAGCGAACCAATAAAGCTTGGGTCCTCGCAGATAACCGAGTCGCCAACATTGCAAAGCACCATAGCGGTAAGACTGATTGCCTGCTGAGCGCCTGAGGTAATGATAAGGTTATCAAAATCCTTGCCGATGGAATGCTTTTTAAGAAGATATGATTTAAGGTAATCTCTTAAAGGAGTGTATCCCTCTGTTACCGAATATTGCAAAGCCTCAATAGGAGATGAAGCCATGATTTCCTCGGCGATTTTTGCAACCGCCTCAGAAGGAATTGCTTCGGGAGCAGGGTTTCCTGCGGCAAAGGGGATATATCCCGGAACCGATGTGTATTTTAATATCTCGCGAATAGCCGAGGGCTTAAGCGAAGATACATTGTCTGAAAAATGATATTCCATATTTTGCCTCCAAAAGACTGTATTCTATTATATTATAATGTATAATTGTCGTATTTTCAATAACGAGTTGTGAATTTGAGCGGTTTATATCAGTTAAAAATTGTCTGCGATACAGAAAAGAAGGTTCGCTATGCGGCGTTTTCTTCTCTTGCTGCCGCTTGTAAGGCCTATAGAGGATTAAAAGGTCAAAATGTTTTGCTTGAAGAAAAGCTTAGGGAAACCCCTTATATATATAAAGGTAAAGAAATTGCCCCCAAAGGCGTAATTTCAATCGAAATATGAGAGTAATCACAATATAATGTGGTCGCGTAACAGTTTAAAGAACTAAATATCGTAGAGGCTGAATTAAAGCCGTCGAATCCTTGCCAAATGGCTAAATATAAGGGTTAGGCGGCTTTAAAAATTTTTTCAAAAAAAGATAAAAAAGGTGTTGACTTTAGGAAATGTGTGTGGTAATATAATCGAGCGCCCAAAACGAGGGAATGCTGTGTAGAGCGGCATAAAGCGGATTTAGGGCGGTATCGGACCTTGAAAATTAAACAACGATAAAAGCTATGAAA
>CASFLA010000026.1 GCA_949295415.1 uncultured Oscillospiraceae bacterium | reverse complement strand
TGAATTAAAGAAATATATTCATTACTACAACAACGAAAGAATTTCCTTAAAACTAAAAGGAATGAGCCCGGTGCAATACCGAACTCATTCACAAGCAATTTAATATTTAATTTTTGTC
Organism: uncultured Oscillospiraceae bacterium; assembly: GCA_949295415.1. Taxonomy (GTDB): domain Bacteria; phylum Bacillota; class Clostridia; order Oscillospirales; family Acutalibacteraceae; genus UMGS172. The sequence continues at coordinate 18,746 of CASFLA010000026.1, read as the reverse complement.
TAAACTTTGGGGTTCACTTCATTTTTGCCTTGCGGTTTTTAATTAGTGAAATTCGTGCGCTTGCGCGAGCATCATATCCTTGACCTTCATAAGTCTTGTTCTGCCAGAACGGTCGCTTTCCTCTAATTTCATTAGCCATAAATTTTCCTCCGCTTACAAAATATACTAATTTAATTAAAATCATACGATAACTACTCGTCTAAATCAAGTTGTATTTAGTTGCAATTCTGTGCTATTTAGCACAAATCTACTCTCTCTTGTGAATTTTTGGTTAACAAAAAATATTTTATAAAATTATCATAAAATATCTTCTATTTTCTTTGAGTTTTTGCTATAATATATTTACTTATGTGCATTTCACGAAAAGGAGGCTTAAAAGTGTTTACTAAAATCGCAGATATGAAGATATATTTCACTGAGGAAGGCCAAGGCAAAGATGTTCTTTTGTTGCATGGATGGGGTGCTTCTTCGGAATCCTATCGCGGAGTTATAAATGCGTTAAAGGATAAATGCCGCCTTATAGCCCTTGATTTTCCCGGTTGCGGTCAATCCGATCTGCCGAGTAAGCCTCTTACTACTGATGACTATGTGATGCTCGTTAAAGATTTTTGCGAAAAGCTGTCGCTCTATAATCCCATTTTAATCGGCCATTCTCATGGCGGCAGAGTTATTATGAAGCTCTGCGGAACGGGAGTTTTGGCACCTGAAAAAATCGTTTTTATTGATGCCGCAGGTATTAAACCAAAATTCAGCTTCAAGAAAACCGCAAAAATTGCTTCCTTCAAGCTTGTTAAAAACGTCCTTTCTTTACCCTTGGTTAAAAACTATACCGCTGAAATCTTAAGCAAGGCGAGAAGCCGTTTTGGCTCGGCAGATTATAGTTCTGCGCCTGAGGTTATGCGAAAAACCTTGGTCAATCTCGTTAATGATGATATGACTCCTTATATTAAAAACATCAAGGCCTCAACCCTGCTTATATGGGGTGAAAATGATACTGCAACTCCTCTTTATATGGCAGAGAAGCTTAAAAGCAGTATCAGTGACTGCGGCCTTTGCGTTATTAAAAACACCGGTCATTGGTCATTTGTTGAAAACTCGTTCCAGGCAAACGCCATTTTAAAGAGCTTTATCCCTTAAGCTTTTACTATTTTTCTCCGGTAGGTGATAATTATGAATTGGATAAATTGCATATTTGCTGCGCTTTGTTGCCTTTTTGGCGTTTTAGCCTCTATAAGACAGATGCAGATGCTGCAGCTCAATTCATATTTTGCGATAAGATACCTTCGTTGGTATAAAGGCGTCTTTAAAGCCGCTAAAGCAATTATTACTTTTATTTCAATCTTGCTTTCTGTTGCGGTTGGCTTTGCAGTTGTAAATTTGCCGATTCACAGCGCCGTTTCGGCACTTTTATTTCTTGTTGTTATTGCGCTTACATCACTTCATAAAAACAAAACCTCAATTAAGCCCCTTGTTTTAACCGCGAGAGTTAAAAGAATGCTTATATCAGAGGCGGTTGTTCTTATAATTTTAGCAACTCTTGCAGTTTTTACAAAAGGCGTTGCTTCTTGTGTCTGCGCCGGCATTCTGTTTCTTTTGTCAGCTTTGCCCGAGCTTTTGGTGCTTTTATCCCTCTTTATAATGAAGCCGATTGAAAAAGCTATTTCAAACCACTATATTAACGATGCTAAGAAAATTTTAGCATCAATGAAAAACCTCAAAATCATCGGCGTTACGGGAAGCTACGGAAAAACCAGCACCAAGTTTATATTGGGCCGAATTTTAAGCGAAAAATATAACACCTTGGTCACTCCCGAAAACTATAATACCCCTATGGGTGTTGTTATAACGGTGCGCCGCGATTTAAGACCGCAGACCGAGATATTCATAGTTGAAATGGGCGCAAAGCGCAAGGGTGATATTAAAGAAATTTGTGATATTGCAAACCCGCAAAGCGGCATTATAACCTCGGTTGGCCCTCAGCATTTGGACACCTTTGGAAATATTGAAACTGTTGTTTCAACTAAATTTGAATTAGCTGACCGAGTTAAAGAAAACGGCGGTAAAATATACCTCAACACCGATAACGAGCTTATTCGTAAAAATAAAGATGACTACCCTGCCGTTACTTACGGAACCGACAATTGTGACTGCAAGGCAACCGATATTTCCTATTCACCGCTTGGTCTTACTGCAACAATAGAAAAGGGAGATGTTTCCTTTAAAGTAACCTCAAAATTATTGGGAATTCATAATGCTCTTAATATTGCGGCAGCGGCAGGTGTTGCGCTCGATTTAGGGCTAACAAAAGAGGAAATTGCTTTTGCGGTTTCAAAATTAAAGCCCGTCGAGCATAGGTTGGAGCTTAAACCTTATATAAACGGCAGCACGCTTATTGATGATGCCTATAACTCCAACCCCGAGGGTTGCTTAGAGGCCGTTCACGTTTTGGGTAGCTTCTCTGATATGAAAAAGATTATTGTTACTCCCGGTCTTGTTGAGCTGGGTGAAAAAGAATATGAATGCAATAAGCGCTTAGGCCAAGAGGCTGCAAAATATTGCGATACAATAATCCTTGTTGGCAAAAACCGTTCTATTCCGCTTAAAGAGGGCGCTTTTGGGGAGGGCTTTAACCCTGATAACCTCTATATTGTGTCAAGCTTTAGTGAAGCAGTTAAAACCTTTAGTTCTATGTGTGACAAAAATACCGTTATTCTTTTTGAAAACGATTTACCCGATAATTATCTTAACTGATAGGAGTCCTATTTATGAAAACCAATGTTGCTGTATTTTTCGGAGGTCGCTCGGTTGAACACGAGATTTCCATAATCTCTGCCGTTCAGGCGATGGGCAATATTGACCGCGAAAAATATGAGGTCATTCCCGTTTATATGAGTAAAGCATCAGAATTTTTTACAAGCGAAAAATTCTTTGATATTGAAATTTTCAAGGATTTTGATGCTCGCAAAAAGGAATGCCGGAAGGTTTATTTCTCCAAAGCTGACGGCAGAACCGTTATGAACTATGAGGGCGGCATTTTTAAGAAAAAACCGCAATTTATCGATCTTGCCTTCCCGATAGTTCACGGAACAAACTGTGAGGACGGTTCTTTGCAGGGCTTTTTAGAAACCTTGGGCTTGCCTTATGTCGGCTGTGATGTTTGCTCATCAGCATTAGGTATGGATAAGATTCTTTTTAAATCGGTTCTCCAAAATAACGGCATTCCCGTTTTACCGGGAATCAATTTCGGTGCAAGAGATTGGGCACTTAAAAAGGAAGAGCTTATAACTAAATTAGAAACTGAAATCGGTTATCCCATAATTGTTAAGCCTGCAAACTTAGGTTCAAGCATCGGCATCTCAAAAGCTGAAAATCAGGCCGAGTTGATAACCGCTGTTGACCTTGCCTGCTCGTTTGCTGACCGAATTTTAATTGAAAAAGCAATTGAAAAATTACGCGAAATCAACTGCTCGGTTCTCGGCGACCGCGATAACTGCGAGCCCTCTGCTTTAGAAGAGCCGATTATGCACGATAAGATTTTATCATTCGATGATAAATATAAATCAAGCGCAGGAAAATCCGGTTCAAAGGGTATGGCGTCCTTAAGCCGCAAGCTTCCCGCCGAGTTATCTGATGAAAAGGCTAATGAAATCAAGAATATTGCCGTTAAAGTCTTTAAGACTATCGGCGCTAACGGCGTTGCGAGAATAGATTTTCTTATGGATTCGGCCGATAACGATAAGGTCTATGTTAATGAAATCAACACTATTCCCGGCTCGCTCTCCTTCTATTTATGGGAAGCAACCGGTGTTCCCTATAAGGAACTTATTGATAGACTTATTTCTTTGGCATTTGCGAGAGAGCGTCAGCGCGAGAACACTATGTTTACGGTTGATACCAATATTTTAAACGAAAGCAGTTTCGGTTCTAAGGGAGCCAAAGGTAAGCTCGGATGACAAAATTGCTTTTAAAATTGTTTATAAAGGGCGATATAGCTGAGAAACGCAACCGCGAAAAATGCGGAACGCTCGGCTCCTTCGTTGGAATTCTCTCGAATCTTCTGCTTTTTATTATAAAACTTATCGCAGGCATTATTTCAGGCTCTGTTGCTATTATTGCCGATGCCTTTAACAACCTTTCAGATATGGGCTCCTCGATAGTAACTCTTTTAGGCTTTAAAATTGCTTCTAAACCTGCCGACCCCGAGCATCCATTTGGCCACGGCAGAATGGAATATCTTTCAGCCGCAACCGTTTCGGTGCTTATAATTATCGTCGGTATTGAGCTTGTAACAAGCTCGGCTGAGAAACTTGCCTCGCCCACCCTCCCTGAAGCAAAGGCAATATCCATAGCAATACTTATAGTTTCAATTTTAATAAAGCTTTGGATGTCGCTTTTCAATCGCAAGCTGGGCAAGGCTATTGATTCTTCGGCACTTCTCGCAACCTCAATCGATTCACTTAATGACTGCATTTCAACAGGCGCGGTTTTAGCCGTTTCAGTAATCTCGCTTTTCTTCAAAGAGATTGCGTTTGTTAAATATCTTGACCCGGTAGTCGGTATCGCAGTTGCTGCATTTATAGTTGTCGCCGGTGTTAAGAGCCTTAAAGAAACGCTTGACCCGCTAATAGGTCTTGCTCCCGACCCCGAGGTTGTTAAAGAAATTCAAAATATCGTTATGGCAAACGAAAATTTCCTCGGTATCCATGATATGATTGTTCATAACTATGGCCCCGGCCGAAGCTTTGTTTCGCTTCATGTTGAGGTGCCCTACGATGTTGATATTCTTGAATGCCATGAGCAGATTGACCGTTGTGAACGCGATATTTTCGAAAAAACAAATGTTGAAGCGGTTATACATATGGACCCCATAGTCACCGATGATGAGGATGTTAATTTTGCAAAAGAAAACCTGCTTATCAAGCTAAAGGAAATTGATGAGCGCATTACAATGCACGATTTTAGAATGGTTAAGGGAACAAATCAGAATAACCTGATTTTTGATGTTTGCATTCCGGCAGGCTTACATTTAAGCCCTTCTCAATTAAAGCAAGCTATCAGCGCAATGGCGAAGGATATTGATAAAACCTATGCTTGCGTTATCACGGTTGACCAAGACCTAATCGGTAATATAAGATAAAAACCCGAGGCATTGCCCAAGTGTTCTTAAGGACACTTGGGCAATGCCTCGGGTTTTATTTTTTACTGCTTATCGAAAACAGTCATCGCACTCTGGTATTCTGTTAATGCGAACTCCCAGGGAATACCTGCATTCATAAGGAATGCACCTGTATATTTTGCGCCGTTATCGCGGCGAACATATACAGCATCAGGCTCTAAGCCCTGAAGCTTAACAAAGGCAAAACGCTCATTGGGTTTTGCAACGGTTCTGTAACGGAGGAGAATAACAGTATTCTTATCCTCTGAAACAAAGTTCAATGCTGAAATATGCCTCTCGAACGGAGAAATCAAGCGGTAGCAATCGCCGCGGTGGAATACTGCGCCAAATTCCTTATATTCCTTAACCTGCTGCTTTGCAATCTCAATTTCCTCATCAGTAAGCTTAGAAAGGTCAAGCTCAAATCCAAACTGACCGGGCAATGCAACATGACCGCGCATCTCAAACGGAGTTGTTCTGCGAACCTGATGGTTGGGGCAAGCAGAAACATGGGCTCCCATAGCCGAATAAGGATAGCACATACTTGTTCCATACTGAATATAAACACGCTCAACGGCATCCGAGTCATCACTTGTCCAGGTCTGCGGCATATAGTGAAGCATACCGGGGTCAAATCTACCGCCGCCACCTGAACAGCTCTCAAAGAGAATGTTGGGGAAGCGCGAGGTTATGGTTTCCAGAATCTCATAAAGACCTAAAATATAGCGGTGGTAAACCTCTGACTGACGCTCATCTGACAATAACAACGAGCCAACCTCGGTCATGTTGCGGTTCATATCCCATTTAATATACTCGATATTTGCGCTTGATAAAATCTCGGTCAGCCAGTTAATAGTAAACTCTCTGACATCCTTGCGCGATAAATCGAGAACAAGCTGAGTTCTGCCGGTTGAGGGAACTCTGCCCTTAGTCTGTAAAGCCCAATCGGGATGCGCTCTGTAAAGATCGCTATCGGGAGAAACCATTTCAGGCTCAACCCAAAGACCAAACTTAAGACCCAAAGCATTAAGCTTTTGTGCTAAACCGCCAAGGCCGTTAGGCAGCTTTTCTTTATAAACAACCCAGTCGCCAAGTGAGCAATTGTCAACATCGCGCTTGCCGAACCAACCGTCATCGAGAACGAACAAATCAAGGCCGATATCCTTTGCCTTTTCGGCAATTGCGAGAAGCTTCTCCTCATTAAATCTCATATAGGTTGCTTCCCAGTTGTTTATGAGCGCATAACGCTCGATATCGCGGAACTTACCGCGGCAAAGGCGCTCGCGATAAAGCTTATGATATATTCTCGACATTGCGCCTAAGCCCTTGTTTGAATAAACAAGCACTGCCTCGGGGCTCTGGAAGGTTTCGCCGTTTTCCAAGGTCCAACCGAACTCAAACGGGTTAATTCCAATGAACATACGGCCGGTATCATAAGAATCAACCTCACAGCCTGCCTCAAAGTTACCGCTATAGACAAGGTTCATAGAATAAACCTCGCCCATTGTTTCGTTGGCATTATGCTCAGACAATGCAACAAAGCAGTTATGGTGCGCACTTGTTGCGCCACGCTTACTGTCAACACTCTGCTTTCCATGGAAAAGCGGCTGACGATTAACGGCTCTTTCCTTTGCCCAAGCACCATCAAGATGAATAAAGTCATAGTTATGAGCAGAATTTAAATCAACGCTCGCGCTGAGAATAGTGGTGATTTTGCATTTCTCTCCCCTGTTTTCAACTCGCACGCTTCTGGTTATAACATCATAATCCTCAAAAACCGAGTAGTTAAGGAAAACGTGTAAATCCTTCAAAGAGTCAACAAGCTCAACCTCGAGAGTCTGAACCTTATCGCCATCCTCGCAATATGTAGCAGGAAGACCCTCTAATTTGGGCTTCCCATCATAAATTTTATGGCTATAGTATCTCAATTGCGGAACGCGGCTTCCATCTGCAAAAACGCAATCAAATGCAGGGCTTCGCAAATCGGTGCTGCCGAAGGTAGGATATTCCATAGTGAGATTATCGGTTGAACCTGCGGTAAAACCGTCATCCCTGGCGGAAAAAGACATTCTCTGAGTGCTAAGATAATGGGTTAAAACATTATCCTCAGGAATTTTAGCACCCCAATAAAGATGAATAAGGTGATTCATCTGATAAACGCCAAAAACATAGCTTGTATTTTTAGTTGAAAGATGAAAAAATCTACTGTCCTTATTAAAAGTAATCATACTTTTCCCTCCCTGCCAAACGGCAGTAAAAATCAAATTGATTATATCATTACATTACATCATTTGCAAGCATGTATTGCTATTTCTTAGCAGTATTTTTCCGTTCTCAGATTTTCTTTTTGACATTTCGCTATATTTATAGTAGAATGGTTTTATAAAATGATAAAGGAGCGATAATTTTGAAAAAAATCATTGCTATTATTGCCGTTATGGCAGTTATGCTGACCTTCTTTGCCGCTTGCGGTAAAAAGAAAGGTGAGCTTGATTTTTCGGGAGATAACAACTCAAAGGTTGTAGCACCTACCGGTAGCACAGCTAATACCTCTTCTGAAATTTCATCTGAGGATAAGGAGCTTGACGATGCTTGGGGTAATGTTTCGATTAGTGTTGATATCGATTCTGTAACCTCTAAGCCTGCTAGCTCAAAGCCTGCTACCAGCAAGCCCGCCGCTACTACCTCTCAGAGTGGTTCAACCGTGACTTCGTCGCAGCAAGCAACCTCCTCTCAGGCTACCTCTTCTAAAGGCACAACAAGTTATATCGATGATGACCCCGCTTTCGGCGGTTGGGTTAAGCCCGGAATGTAAATCCACTAAATAATAAAAAGGCTTGGAAGAAAACCTCCAAGCCTTTTTATTATTTAGAGCGGTTTTTTATTGCCAAGAACGATTGGTCGCTAATATCATGCTCGATTTTGCAAGCATCCTCAATAGCGGTTTTCTCATCAACGCCGAGACTCATGAGAAATTCTGATAAAACATTGTGCTTCTCATATATTTTTTCGGCGATTCTTATACCCTCATCGGTAAGGGTTAAATGCCCCTCGGGGCTAACTAAAACATAACCGCCGTTTTTAAGCAAGCCTATTGCGCGGCTTACGCTCGGCTTTGAATAATTCATATAATCGCAAACATCAATCGAACGGACATTTGACATTTTTTTAGAAAGAACAAAAATGCTTTCGAGATACATTTCTCCCGATTCTTGCAAATTCATTTTTAAAACTCCCTAATCAATATTTTATCTTGCCCTCGGCAACATTTTTAAGGTGGGCTCCGTAAGGCGATTTGCCATACTTTTCCGCTGATGCTATAAGCTGCTCTCTGGTTATCCACTTGTTGCGGTATGCTATTTCCTCTAAGGCTGCAATTTTAATATCCTGGCGGTTTTCTATTACTCTTACAAACTCTGCCGCCTCACTTAAAGCATCAACTGTTCCTGTATCAAGCCAGGCATAACCTCTTCCCAAGGTTTCTACATTTAAGCTTCCGTCTTCAAGATACATCTTGTTAAGGTCGGTAATCTCAAGCTCGCCTCTGTCTGAAGGCTTAACCTTCTTTGCAAGCTCGCAAACGCGGTTATCATAGAAATAAAGACCGGTTACACAATAGTTTGATTTGGGAAACTTGGGCTTTTCTTCGATAGAAACCGCCTTGCCGTTTTCATCAAATTCAACTATACCGAAACGCTCAGGGTCATTTACATAGTAACCGAAAACGGTAGCGCCATGCTCACGCTCTGCGGCAGCTTTGAGAAGCTTTGAGAATCCGTTTCCATAGAAAATATTATCGCCTAAAACCATAGCACAGCTATCGCCGTCAATAAACTCCTCACCAAGCAGGAATGCCTGTGCAAGACCGTCAGGCGAGGGCTGAACAACATAGGAAAGGTTGATTCCGTAATCCGAACCATCGCCCAAAAGACGCTCAAAGTTAGGCAAATCTGTAGGGGTTGAAATTATAAGAATATCCTTTATGCCGGCGAGCATAAGGGTTGAGAGCGGATAATATATCATCGGCTTATCATAAACCGGCAAAAGTTGTTTTGAAGTTACCATAGTAAGCGGATAAAGTCTTGTGCCCGAGCCACCTGCTAAAACTATACCTTTCATAGTAAAACATCCTTTCGTTTTCATTTATAGTTATTATACCACCTGTCAATACTTTTTTCAAGTGGCATAATAAAAGCCAACATCAACGATGTTGGCTTTGTTTTTATTCTGCAACCGATGAAGTTTCGGATGTGGGCTGCTCCTCAGTTTTGGGGGTTAATTCGGTTCTAAGTGCCTCAGTAAAGGTTGCGATATATGCTTTTTTAATAACTACATCGGTTAAAGGCTTATCCTGAGTATTAGTTTCAACTGCGCAGATAGCATCAACAACATCCATACCTTTTATAACCTGAGCAAAAACGGTATGGCCGCCGCTTGTTTTAAAAGCGCCATCAAGAGTAATATTTCCGCCCTGCGCTTTATAAAGCTCCCAAGCCTCATCGCTGACCTTATCGCTTATAATAAGGTTCTGACCAATAAAGTTCCTAAGATACTCATTAACATATGTTGTGGCATCAGGATACTCGTTTGTAAATGCCACGCCATACTGCTTCTTATATTTATTGAACATATCTTTCAGTTGGTCTTCATAGAGGTCCTTATAATTGCTGAAAAGAGTATTATAATCAAGGTCAGCCTTAGTGTTTGAGGTCTTTTTCTGATTTATAAAGAACTGACTGCCGTTAGTTCCCGGGCCTGCATTTGCCATAGCAACCGAGCCGCGAATATTGAGCAGATTTGCATTATATTCATCAATAAAATCAATTCCCCAAACGCTCTCGCCACCGCTACTTGTTGCAGTGGGGTCACCTGTTTGTGCCATGAAATCGTTAATAACTCTATGGAAGGTAATTCCATTATAATATCCGTTGTTTATAAGACCTACGAAGTTAGTAACGGTTATAGGTGCACTCTTTTTGAATAAACGCATATAAATATTACCCATTGAGGTTTCAAATATTGCGATTTCCTCGCCAACCTCGGGCAACTCTAACTGAAAACCAACCGGGTCATCAGTTCTTGAACCGTTCTCGCCTACCTCAACATAATCAGGCTTTTGAGGAACAACCTTTTCAATTTCATCCTCCTGCTTTTTTTGACCGCAAGCCGAAAAACTTAACAGCATAACAGCCGAAAGCATTAAACAAATCAATCTTTTCATAAAAATTTCCTTACTCGTTTATATCAATCGAAAGAATAGTAACGTCCTCAAGCGGTTTATCTGAATGGTTAGTTTTAACTGCTGCTATTTTATCAACAACATCCATACCCTCATAAACCTGACCGAAAACGGAATGCTTAAAGTCAAGATGCGGTGTTCCGCCTAAAGCCTCATAGGCCTCGATGCAATGCTCGGGGAACCCACGGTCTGTAAGTTCTCTCATCTGTGCCAAAAGGCCGGGATGAACCTCGGGAGCCTGCACAATAAAGAACTGACTGCCGTTAGTTCCGGGACCCGCATTAGCCATAGAAAGCGCGCCTCTTATATTGTGAAGGTCAACATCAAACTCGTCCTGAAAAGGTCTGCCCCAGATGCTTTCGCCGCCACAGCCTGTTGCGGTGGGGTCACCGCCTTGAATCATAAAATTGTTTATAACTCTATGGAAAACGATTCCGTTATAATATCCGTTTTTTGCATGGGTAACAAAGTTCTCAACTGTTTTGGGAGTCTTGTCTGCAAAAAGGCGGATTGAAATATCACCCATCGAAGTATGCATTATTGCTGTTTTTTCGTCTGCTTGGGGTCTATCTGTCTGCTTAAACATTTATTTTCCTCCAAATGAATATTTACTTTTAGTATTGTAGCATATCTCAGCTTTTTGTTCAACCTTTTTAACAATTTATTAAAAATATAGCCGACAGCGGCAACCACTGTCGGCTTAAAAATTAAAGACCGTAGAAAATTTTCATTGCTTTTAAGACATCGTCCTTCATTGCCTTTTCGGCAGCGAAAGCTAAGTCATGGAAGAAGTCACTATGTTCTTTGGCGAGTGCGGCCTTAACGGCATTAACGCCCTCGCGAGACATATATGAGTAATAGTTAATTTTTCTAATACCCTTACTGATAGCGGTTCTGTAATCCTCGGGAGAAACGCCGCTGCCGCCATGCATAACAAGCGGAAGGCCTGTTTTCTCTTTGATTACGCCAACACGCTCTAAATCGAGCACAGGTTTTGATTTATAAATACCGTGGCAGGTGCCGAATGACGGGGCTAAAGCATCGATTCCGGTTTCACTGGAGAATCTCTTAGCATCATCAGGGTCGGTATAAACGGGACCTCCGGCATTCTCGGTTCCGCCGCCCTCGCGAGATGCCAACTGACCGATTTCAGCCTCAACGCTTGCGCCATATATTGCCGACATTGCAACTGCCTTTTTAGTATTCTCAACATTTTCCTCATAAGGAAGAACGCTTCCGTCATACATAACGCCGGTAAAGCCGATTTCCAACGCTGCTGCCATATAATCAAGGGTCTCGCAATGGTCGAGATGAACGCAAACAGGAACCTTTGCATTTTTTGCAGCAAGCACCATAACAGGACCGATTACCGATAACGGAGCAACCGGTTCATGAAGCTCGGCATGGCTTATAATAACGGGAACATTTAATTCCTCAGCTGCACTGATAACCGCATTTATACATTCGAGGTTGGGGGTATTAAAAGCACCGACAGCGCAACCCTTTTCCTCGGCAATAGCTAAAATATCTTTAAGATTTATAAGCATTTCTTCACCTTTATTCTTCGATAAGTTTTACTTTAAACTTGAGTGTTTTTGATTCTCCGGCACTAAGGAATTTTAAAATTCCTTTTTCGCGCATAACGCTTCTGCCATCAGGATAGCAGTTGCCGGGCTCCAGACCCAAAACATAATCTCTCTCGCCCATCATTTTCCATTCAGTCAGGCAATCGAGGTCAGCCGAATCAAACTCTATGGCAAGACCAAATTTCAACTTCGGCTGAAAGATAGAGGCCACGCCCTTGCCATCGATAGAATGATAATAGCAACGCTCCTGAAACTGCGGCTGAGGCTTCTCCATAGCATTCCAGGTATCCATATATTTTGCGGCTTCATCATCTCTTGGCGAAACGCTATTGGAATTAACCTTAACGATACTATCCTCATCTAAAAGCGGATATCCCATATTCATATGGTAGAGCACCTCGTAAGGCTCCTTCTTATCGCCCTCGTTAGTTATTAAATCCTCAACAGAAAACACGTTTTCTTTTAAGGAAACGGTTATTTTTCTTTCCAAACGGAACTTTCTGCCGAACAGAACCTGGTCCGCAATTTCGCCGCGAATAATAATTTCCTCATCATTCTGACAATAGCAAACATTTTCTGCAGGAATGTTTGAAACCGTTCCGTGAAGCGGAAGCTCCTCGCCATCATCAACGCAGGGACTTCCAACCGCCTCAAGTCCGCAGGTTGTTAAAAAGCCTGCAGTAAAGTTCTTTAAGAATTTTTGTTCTCTGTAAAAAGCAGGAGCAGTATAGCCTGCAGGAGAAAAATATCCCATATTTATTCCGCGCAATGAAAGACGGCTTATATCAAGCGCTCTGTCTATAGAAAGGGTCATATGAAGACCGATTCCATTATCAACCTCTAATAAGCGGATACCGTCACCCTTGCCGCCAACAAGGCGGTGCTCCTCAACTCTTACCACCTGAGTCTTATGGCCTATATATTTATTCATAAAAGCACCTCAAAATCAGACTAAAGGTCTGACGCTTTCATAAAGTTTTTTATACTTTTCATAATATACATCGTATTTTGCAGTAACCTCGGGGCGCGGATAATAGGTTTTCTTTTCGCTAATCATCTTGCTTGCGGCATCTTTCAAATCTTTATAAACGCCCAAAGCAATTCCAACCAGCATTGCACTGCCTGTTGCACCTGCCTCACCAACCGATAAAGAGGTTACGGGGATATTTAAAATATCAGCCTTCATCTGAAGCCAAACTGCACTGTTAGCACCGCCGCCGGTGGCTTTTAAAACATTAACCTCAATACCTGTTTCTTTCAAGCGCTCTTTATTAAGACGCATCTCGTAGCAGATGCCCTCCATATTTGCGAGATGAAGCTCCCTAAGGGTTGTTGCAAGGGTAAGGCCAACAATCGCGCCCTTGCTGCCGGGGTCCATATAAGGTGTTGCAGCACCCGCAAAATGCGGAAGAACTAAAAGACCGGTTGGCTCGTTGTTCCATTCGCCCTCAAGAACGGTATAAACGTTCTTGCCCTGTTCTTTTGCCTCATTATGAGCCTTGCCTGCAAGGTTATCAACAAACCATTTAACAAGAGCACCGCCCGAGAAGGTAAAAGCATAGCAAACATATTTACCGGGAACTACATAAGGAATGGTTGCATAGCCGTATTTTGCCATTATTTTTGAATCGTAATTTTCGAACACGGGGGTTACACATTCAACAGTTCCTGCACCGTCACAAGCGGCGGTTTCATCAAAAACTCCGCTTCCGATTGCAGCAGCAACCTGGTCCTGACTGATTGAAACTATCAGAATATCGTTTTTAGCACCGAGCTCTTTTTTCACCTCATCGCAGATGTTTCCTGCGGCAGTTCCTGTGGGAACAGGTTTTGCAAAGAGGTTCATATCAATTCCTGATATATCAAAAATTTCTTTTGACCAGCAAAGATTCTTAATATCAAAGGCAAGGGTTCTTGTTGCAAGCGAATAGTCAATCTGAGCAACCTTGGTCAGCATATAAACTATGTAATCCTCAATCAAAAGAACTCTCTTTGCCTTATTGAAAAGCTCAGGTTTGTTGTTCTTAAGCCACATCAGCTTAGGCAAGCCATACATTGCAGCAGGAGAAACACCGGTGATTTCAACAATGCGGTCAAAGCCTACCTTTTCTATCAGCTCATCACATTCGCCCTGGCCTCTCGGGTCAGTATAAAGAATAATCGGATGAAGCGGAACATCATTTTCATCAAGCATAACAAACGACTCGCCGAAGCTTGTTACACCAATACCGCCGATGCCATCATACTTTTTGATGGCTTCTCCCAAAACATACTTTACACCGCTTAAAAGGTCATTTGCATCAATCTCATGACCGCTATGGGTGCGCGAAACGGGATATTCGGTGTAAACTCGGTCAACATATTCTCCGTTTTCTGTATAAATGGTTATTTTACAACCTGTGGTTCCAAGGTCAAGACCTGCTAAATACATAACTTTTCCTCTTTTCAACTATGTAAATAGTATAGAAGTATTGTATATCATTTATTAGTCGATTTCAACCACATCATAGCCAAGATATACATTGAATGCTTCATTAAGGATATCCTTCATATGACCAACACCAATAGAGGTATGGTGCTTAAAGCCGCCTCTTGCAAGCTTAATAAGCTTGTTCTGAAGGTCATCAATCTTTGCAACACCGCCGCAACCGAAGAAGGCATCTTCAATAACATCATCGGTAAACTCTGCCTCAGATGAATAAACAATGAGCTTTCCATCTTTAGTCTGGCAGTTAGAAATGGTGATAGGCATTGCCTTGATGCGACCCTCGTTGCAACCCCAACCGCTATCGGGATCATTCTTAGCAAACATTTTATGCTCAGTAACAGTTCCGCAAGCGGTCATAAGGCTCTGGGCAACAGGTCCGCAATGGAAAAGGATAACCTTGTTCTCATCATCGCCATAGTTGTTGTTCCAGTCAAGAACAGCGGTAGGCTGCTCGCTGGCTAACGACATTGCTCTCATAGTAATTGCACTGCAAAGGTCAATCTCGCAGGATGCAACTATGCCGCGGTCGTTAAGCTCACTAAGCAGAACGCAGGGGCAAACTCTGAGAATGGTTTCCATTTCGTTCCAGCAGCGAAGAGTAATAGCATCTAAATGATACTCCTCAATATACTCGTCAATAACAACGCTGATTTTTGCGAGAGTTATCATATTCTGATTCGGAACACCGGAGAAGTTTGAATATTTCTTGAGGTTCTCTATTTTTTCTAAAACTGCAGCATCGTCATCAGCCTTATTTGAAACCTTGAATACGAGCTCTGATAAATCAAAGCTTTCAACTGTAATGCCATATTTCTGCAAAGCAATTTCATCAAAACGGGTTGTTTTGAACGCAGTTGTTCTAGCACCAATGCAACCGATAGTGAAACGCTTCATACCGTTTACAACACGGCAAACTGCAGCAAAATCACGAAGGTTGCCATAGAAGGTTTCGGTTAACGGATGAACAACATGGGGCTTCATAACGGTAAACGGAATGCCATACTGACCAAAAACATCGGTAACGCTGAATTTTCCGCAATAAGCATCTCGGCGATGAGCAAAATCCATCTTGCCAATCTCATCGGGGTATGCCTGAAGTAATATAGGAACGCCTGCATCCTTCAAAGCCTCTGCGGCACCGTTTTCATCAACGAAAATGGGCATAGAGAAGATAACGCCGTCATATTCTCCCTCATGCTCCTTGAGCCATTTAGCATAAAGGCGGCCTTCATCGCGGGTTTCAACTGCGCCAAAACGGGTTGCATCAGCATCCATGATGATATAATCATAGCCGCAGTTTGCAACAGCTTTAATCATATCATCACGAGCACCTAAAATAAGCTCGCCGGGCATAAAGCCGCGGTTACCAAAGCATAAAGCAAAAGTCATCTTTTTCATATAAAAGTCTCCTTTTTAAAATAGAAATTTTGTTTTTTGGCGTAAATCGAACGATTTTGTCATTTTAAGCGTAAAATAAATCAAAATTGCTCAAATTTATACTTTAATTATAAGAAATAGTATGATATAATCATAGAACTAACAGATATAAAAATAGTAATTTTGTTTTAAAACTATTCTTAGGAGTTTTTTATGTTTAAATACGATATTGCTAATATTGAAAAACTACTTGAGAGCTTTTACAAGCTAACAAGGATAAGGCTTGTTATGTTTGACGCGAATTTTAATAAGGTTGCCGAATATCCGAGCCGCGATTGCGAATTCTGCACCCTTATAAAAAGTGATGCATCTGCCGCCGCTAAATGTCGCGAGTCAGACCGCTATACTCTATCCGAATGCAGTAAAAGCGGCAAGCTTTATTTTCATGAATGCCATACCGGCCTTGCCGAAATTGCAACCCCTATTCATTACGGTAATATTATAATAGGCTATCTGATGTTCGGCCAGGTTCAGCGCCATAAGGATAAGGAAAAGCATTGGCAGGAGGTTAAAGCGCGTTGCCAAGACTATGACATTGATAATTCTGCTCTAAAAAATGCCTATCTTATGCGCCGTTATTTGAACAGCGAGCAAATCCTTGCAGCCTCTCAGATACTTGAGGCGTGCGCAGGCTATTTATGGTTAAAAAGATATGTTTCCTTGCGTGAAAATACTCTTGTTCAGAGTATTGATGACTATCTTAACTCGCATCTCGATTCCGACCTCTCGGTAACTGCGCTTTGTGAGCATTTTCATATCGGCCGTTCTAAGCTATATTCGATTATTAAAGAGGTTTACGGCAAAGGGATTGAGCAGTTAACAAGAGAACTGAGAGTTACTAAGGCAAAAGAGCTCCTGCTTTCTACCGATATGGCGGTAAGCAACGTTGCGGCGGCAGTTGGCTTTGGCGACTATAACTATTTTATAAAGGTATTCAAAAAGGAAGTCGGCACAACGCCCGCAAGGTTCAAAAAAGCGAAATAATAAAAGAGTTGTAAGGAATCGCCGGAAGAAATGGCCGAAGTTCTAAAGCAGGAATATAGAGGAAGATGATTTATATAATAAACAAAACCGGCCAAGCAAACGCTTGGTCGGTTTTGTTGTTTGACTGTCTATTTAAGTGATTTAGTTATCCTTATTGCAATTGCATTTTTCCTTAGAGGAGCAGGACTCGGCATAAGGGCAACCGATACATTTTTTGCCGCTTTTTTTAGCCTTATAGATATATCCGACAGCAAGGCCGACAATAAGAACTATTATAACTGCCGCGATAATCGTTTCCATTTTTTCTCCTCCTTTTTTAATTATGCGTTTATCTTTTCCTTTTTATTGGGTTTTAAAGCATATTCCTTCTTTAATCTTTTATCCGCAGTTACACAAAGGTAAACCACAATAGCGGCCATTATTAAAACTGCGGCAAGACCGGGCCGGAAGCCTGCGCCGAGGGCTTTCTCGGTAATAAGTGTTCCTATCTGATATACCAAGAAGCTAACGGTAAATCCGACGCCTAACTGTAATGCAATGCCGCCAAAGAGCCATTTTGCGCTCTTCATTTCGGCATTCATAGCGCCGATTGCAGCAAAACAAGGAGGTGTAAAGAGGTTGAACATAAGGTATGCCAATGCGGCTACTTTGGTAATTGCCATAACACCTGCAACCTCTGCAACTATTTTATTGACAAACCGGAAGCGCTTTTTATCCGCTTCGGTAACTGCCGCTTTATCTGCAAGGTCAATATCCCCTTGTGAATGGGGCGCTGCCTGCTCTTTTTTAGTCTGCTCTTTGGCGGCATTTATTACCTCAGCTAAACCGTCAGCCGAGGTGGAAACAGTATTGATAACGGGACAGCCGAGCTTTTTGGATAAAGCCTTTATATCAATTTCTGTTTTCTTCTTCTCATTTATATCAGCCTTATTGAGCGCAACAACAACCGGAATGCCTAGTTCTAAAAGCTGAGTTGTGAAAAACAGACTACGGCTAAGATTTGTTGCATCAACAATATTTATAATAACATCGGGATTCTGGGTTTTAACATAACTGCTTGCGATGCTCTCCTCCGATGTAAAGGGCGACATAGAATAAGCACCCGGCAAATCAACCGCTACAATCTCGGTATCGCCTGCATAGGTTTTTCTTATTTGGTGCTCTTTTTTGTCAACTGTAACACCTGCCCAGTTACCAACCTTTTCATTACGGCCGGTCAACGCATTAAACATTGTTGTTTTTCCGCTGTTGGGATTACCTGTTAATGCAACTCTCATATTTGCCTCCAAAACAATATTTTTATATTAAAACGACATCAGTTAGCCATTGCTAACTCATAGTAAAAAAAAGAAATCAGTGGCCTTGATTTCTTAATCGTAAAGGATTATTGCTTCTGCCAACTGATTATCTATATTATATCTTGCATCCTTAATAGAAACGGTGCAACCACCTCTGCGGCGGGCAATAACGGTTATGGGCTCATCACTATAGCAACCGAGAGAAAACAGAAAGGCATCAAGCTCCTCATCATCAGTTTCAATGCTTTTGATGATATATTCTTTGCCCTCTTCTGCAAGCTTTAAGTTCATAACCTCACCGCCTTGGGAATAAAATCGGTCAGTTAGCCTCGGCTAACCACTGTGTATATTACCACACGTTCAAAGCTTTGTCAAGTAATAATTTGAAAACATTCAGAAAAAAATCAGGGCTTTAAAGAGCAGGGTTGCTAAGGACAGTTGTTATTACTAAAAACGGAATTTGGCACACAAATTCCCTGCTTGTGGCAGTATAAGACAAAACTACCCGAAGAAGAGAAAACAAAACTCTTTTTCGGGTAGTAATTTTTTTAGTGATATT
>CASFLA010000025.1 GCA_949295415.1 uncultured Oscillospiraceae bacterium | reverse complement strand
TGCTTCCAGCTCGCCGTTTTTATCCTCGCTGAAGCTTTTTCTCTTCCCCCGGTAGAACCGGGGGTTTATTTCCACGCCTAAAGACGCCAACGCAAAGCAAGGCAGGGAGAAAAAACTCCCTGCCTTGCAGCATTATTTCTTGCTATTGAAATTGGGATATTCAAATGAAACAGTAAATCCGAACCCATCTCCAATAAGGACAAGGTTCGGATTTATACTGTTTGGTGCGGATAACAGGACTTGAACCTGCACCGAGTTGCCCCGACTAGAACCTGAATCTAGCGCGTCTGCCAATTCCGCCATATCCGCATATTTGATTTTTTTGTTTTGGGGCGCATCCGCTCCCGCGTGACTCTTGCGGTACCCGAAATAATTTGCTCGTTATTCACTTCGCATTATTTCGACCGCGGCGCCTTTTGAGCTTTCGCTTCATCGTCCACAGGACGCGCTCTGCTCAAAACTGCCAATTCCGCCATATCCGCATATTTGATTTTTTTGTTTTGGGGCGCATCCGCTCCCGCGTGACTCTTGCGGTGCCCGAAATAATTTGCTCGTTATTCCGCTTATCGCCTATTCGCAAACACAATTATACCTTTGCCGCTCTCTGTTGTCAAGCCAAATTTAAGGGGTTAAGAGGCTCATTTTATTTTAATATTTGCCGCTTAGCCCCATCATTTTTCTAACCTTGGAGCGCCACTTCATAAAGTAGGCTTTTATAAGCCCTGTGAATGCAAAGTCAACGGCCAAAAATGCTATATTTCCGAGCAAAAGTAACACCAGAGCAGTTATTCTCGCTCCAAACGGGCTCGCCTCAAAAGCGTTTATACCCATTAGCTTTATAATTACATAATACGACGCCACGATAGCAACATTAAACGCCGCTATTTTTAAAAAATATTCCACTACCCTGCTTGCCAATCTTTCGATAAGCATTTTAAGTATCGGATAATATCCCAAAAATCCTATGAATATAACCATTGCTTCTCTTTCAATCGGCAAAATGAGGCAAAGCAGTGCCGTTATGATATAGCAAAGCAGCGCCCATCTTGAGCCGAACTCAATAGCAGGTATTATAAACAGTGCACCTGCTACCGCAGGGACTGCATAAAGCATTATCGGCAGGTTGGTTGCAAGCATAACAACCACCGCCAACGCGCTAAAAACAGCGCATACTGTTATTTTTATGCTTGTTTTCATAGATCAAAAGCAGTTGCAGCAAGCATCGGCACACATAAGGCCCATACAGCAATCGCACGGTGTGCATCCACCCGAAACATATTGTCCGCCAGGTCTGCCATAAGCAGAATATCCGTTGCGGTTGCGCTCAATCTGATTTAAAGCGGTTCTGTATTCTGTATTCTGTGGGTCCATTCTGCATGCGTTTGCCATACTTGTATATGCCGCATCGAACCAACCTCTGCGATAAAGCACACAACCGTTAAGAAAATACCACTCGGCATCTCTGCGCTCAGGCGGAACTCCGTCCAAAATCTCTTGCGCCTCTTCATACTTTCCTGCGTTTATAAGACTTCTTATATCATTGAAATTCGACGACTCTCTCTGCTCGCCTGCTCCCCAGTTATTCGCATAGCCGCTTCCCTTTCCTGCCGAACTGCCTTGTTTGCGGCTATTGATTATACTATCATAAGCCTCGTTTATTTCCTGCATTTTTTCGGTTGCAAGTTCTGCTGCCGCAGGATTATCCCCAAAGTTATCGGGATGATATTTTCTTGCTTTTTCTCTGTAAGCGGCTTTTATTTCTTCCTCTGATGCGGTTCTTTCAACACCGAGGACTGAATAAGGGTCTCTCATTTACTATTCTCCTTGCACAAAATCTTGTTTTGTTTCTTTATAAGACCAAGATACAATATATTATCTATTATATTTTTATGCTTTTTAATGTCAAGAAGCTCGCAGTAATTTCTGCATTCAACAATGCAGTTATTCATCAACGGCTCCAAGGTTTCTTTAAGCGCTTCTTTAGAGTAAACCTCGCCGATTCTGTTAATCAACGGATTAAAATTGCCTGTTTTTATATCCTTTTCTATATCATCTGCGGCATCACAGAGGTATATCCATTTTCCCAGGCAATAGCCCATTCTTTCTAAGACAAATTTATATTTTTCCTCGGCCTTTATAAGCGAGAATATGCTTTCGAGTGCCTTTGCAGAGGGTTCTGCGGCTTGATCAAGGTCGCATTTTTTATCCCTTTGGGCACAAAGCTGATGCGTTCCGTAGTCCAAAATGATTTCTCTGAGCTTAGGAAATTTTTTATACGCTTTTTTACTCGATCGCTTTGTGAAAAGTCTAACAAAGCCAAAACCGATTTTAGCAAAAAAACCGCCGTCATCAATATTATCCCGCATTTTTAAATCGGTAAGCGCAACGCCTGCCGCGGCCGCCAATTCCAAAAACTCATCATCGTTTTTGCAGTAAGTGCATTTTTTAAAGGGATTAACGCGGCATTTTTTCTGCTCGAACTCAGGCATCTTATCAATAAGCGCCGCCTCAAGCAAGGCAACAAAGGTTAAATCATAATTGAGGCAGAATTTTGAAAGCGGCCCATAGGTTTTGCCCATTTTTCTGCACAGACTGCAGTAAACCGCGTTATAAATTTCAAATTCTTTAACCTTCATTTCAGGTTTATCTACAACAACGTAGCCGAACATTTTCTGCCTCCTTCCCTTTTCGCATTTTACTCTCTTTTTAGTTACTATTGTTTAACAATATGTTAACTCTAAATCAATTTTTTAAGAAACTGACCGGTATAAGACTGCTCGCAAGCGGCCACCTCTTTAGGTGTTCCCTCTGCTACAACCGTTCCGCCGCCATCGCCACCCTCAGGGCCCATATCAATAATATGGTCGGCAGTTTTGATAACATCGAGATTATGCTCAATAACTATCATTGTGTTACCGCCGTCAACAAGACGGTTAAAAACATCAATCAGCCTATGAACATCGGCGGTATGCAGACCCGTTGTTGGCTCATCCAGGATATAAATGGTTCTACCCGTTGGTCTTTTTGAAAGCTCGGTTGCAAGCTTGACTCTCTGCGCCTCGCCGCCCGAAAGGGTTGTTGCAGGCTGGCCAAGCTTCACATAGCCGAGGCCGACGTCATAAAGGGTTTTAAGCTTTCTATATATCTTGGGATGATTTTCAAAGAAATACATCGCCTCTTCTACCGTCATCTCCAGAACATCGAATATACTCTTATCGCGATATTTAACCTCGAGCGTTTCGCGGTTATACCTTGAGCCGTGGCAAACCTCGCAGGGAACATAAATATCAGGCAAGAAGTGCATCTCTATTTTGATGATTCCATCGCCCTCGCAGGCTTCGCATCTGCCGCCTCTGACATTAAAGGAAAAGCGCCCTGCCGAATAGCCGCGACTTTTAGCGTCCTTAGTCTGAGCAAAAAGCTCTCTTATATCGCCAAAAACTCCCGTATAGGTTGCAGGGTTAGAGCGAGGAGTTCTGCCAATGGGGTCTTGACTTATCTCGATAACCTTATCAAGATTTTCAATTCCCTTTATCCCCTTATGCTTGCCCCAGACGCGTTTTGCGCCGTTAAGCTCGCAGGACAGGCGTTCATAAAGAATTCGGTTTATAAGCGAGGATTTTCCTGAGCCCGAAACGCCCGTTACGCATATCATTTTGCCAAGAGGGAACTTAACATTTATATTTTTGAGGTTGTTTTCTTCTGCTCCTAAAACCTCAAGATACTGACCGTTGCCCTTTCTCAAGGTTGTTGGCACCGGGATTATCTTTCTTCCCGAAAGGTAATCGCCTGTTATAGATGTTTTACAGTTGCAAATCTCCTTAGGTGTTCCCGCGCAAACAACCTCTCCCCCATGCACACCTGCACCGGGACCGATATCAACAATCCAGTCAGCAGAAAGCATTGTTTCCTCATCATGCTCGACCACTATAACTGTGTTTCCAAGGTCGCGCAAGCGCTTTAAGGTTGCAAGCAGGCGGTTATTATCGCGTTGATGAAGACCAATACTCGGCTCATCAAGAATATAAAGCACGCCCATGAGTGACGAGCCAATCTGGGTTGCAAGGCGTATTCTCTGACTCTCGCCGCCCGAAAGTGTTCCCGAAGCGCGCGAAAGGGTTAAATATTCGAGGCCAACGCTTACTAAGAACTGCAATCTTGCCTTTATTTCCTTAACAATCGGCTCTGCAATCTTGGTATCGCGAGTATTTAATTTGAGATTTTCAAAAAACTCGGCGGTTTTTACAATCTGCATATCGCAAAGCTCTTTTATATTAAGTCCGCCTACCGTAACTCCCAAGATTTCGGGCTTTAGCCTTGCACCGTTACATTCGGGGCAAGGACTCTCTGTCATAAGCGTTTCTATTTCATTTCTTGAATAATCGCTGGTTGTTTCTTTATAGCGGCGCTCAAGATTGTTAACAACTCCTTCAAAAGCAGAATAATAGCTTCCGCCACCCCAGGCAGAGTTTCTTGTAAATTTAATTTTTTCTTCTGTTCCGTAAAGAATAATGTTCTTTACTTCTTCCGAAAGCTCGCTATAGGGCGCATCAACAGAAAAACCGTAATGCTCGGCAAGACCCTTATAATACATAAGGGCTATTGTTCCCTGCTCCTTTGCTCCCCAACCGCTTGTTCCCCAGCCGCTAGCTCTGATGCAGCCTTCAGCCAATGATTTTGAAGCATCGGGAACTAAGAGCATCGGATTGATTTTCATAAAGGTTCCAAGGCCTGTGCAATGCGGGCAGGCGCCGAACGGACTGTTAAACGAGAACATTCTCGGGGCCAACTCCGGAACACTTATATCGTGCTCAGGGCAGGCATAATTTTCAGAGAAGGTGTATTCTTTGGTTTCTGAAACCGAAACGGTTACAATACCACCCGAAAGTCTTAGTGCTGTTTCAATACTGTCAGTCAGGCGCTTTGCTATCCCCTCTTTAAGAACCAAACGGTCAACAACTATCTCGATAGTATGCTTTTTGGTTTTTTCAAGCTTTATTTCCTCGGACAAATCATAAATATCGCCATCAACCCTTATTCTGACATATCCGTCCTTACGGGCTTTTTCAATAACCTTCTGATGCTCGCCCTTTTTTGCTCGGATAATGGGCGACATTATATAAATTTTATCGCCCTCGCCATGCTCCATTATTCTGTCAACAATCTGGTCAACTGACTGCTTGACAATTTCTCTGTTACAAATGGGGCAATGCGGAACACCGATATGCGCATAAAGTAAACGCAAATAATCATAAATTTCGGTTATAGTTCCAACCGTTGAGCGCGGGTTTTTAGAGGTAGTTTTCTGGTCGATTGAAATAGCGGGAGAAAGACCCTCAATGCTATCAACATCCGGTTTTTCCATTTGGCCTAAGAACTGCCTTGCATAGCTTGAAAGCGACTCAACATAGCGGCGCTGACCCTCTGCATACAAAGTATCAAAGGCCAACGACGATTTACCCGAGCCCGAAAGCCCTGTAAACACTATCAGCTTATCTCGCGGAATTTCTATATCTATATTTTTAAGGTTATGCTCTTTTGCACCCTTAACTATTATTTTATCGATAGCCAAGCACTTTTCCTCCGTTTTAGACATTAAGGTATTTGTATTATTTTACAATATTTGATTTTAAATGTAAATCTTTTTCCATAAATTATAAAGTTTGGAAAGGTTTTTAAAAATTTATAACCCCTATCCCCTATTTACAATTTTATTTGGTTGTAATATAATGGTTGTATTGATTAAAGGCGGTGAATTATGGAATTAACGGTTTTAAAGAACGGTCTTAGAGTTGCGGTGCAGGAGGAAACAGGCTTTCATTCTGCCGCAATCAGTATATTTATAGCGGCCGGCAATCGTTATGAAGAATCTTTAAACTGCGGCGTTTCGCATTTTATTGAGCATATGATTTTTAAAGGCACCATTACCCGCTCTGCCGCTGATATTTCTGCTGAGGCAGATGCTTTGGGCGGTCAATTAAACGCCTATACCGCCAAGGAATATACCTGCGTTTATTCGAGAGCTTTAACCGAGCATGTTGGCAGAACTCTGCACTTGATGTGCGATATGCTCAAAAATCCTGCCTTTCAATATGATTGCCTGCAATCTGAAAAGGGAGTTATCTTAGAGGAAATCGGTATGTATGAGGACTCGCCCGAGGACCTTTGCGCCGACCTGCTTACCGCCGTTTGCTATAAAAATAAGCCCTTGGGCTTTAATATTTTAGGAACCAGAGAAACTGTTTTTAATATGACTGATACGGCTCTGCGCGAGTATATGCGCAAAACCTATGTTCCCGAAAGAATGGTTGTTTCAGTTTGCGGAAATTTTGACAAAGCAGAGGTTCTTAGCATTTTAGAGCAGTATTTTGGAGATTTGAAAAACACAGACAACCCTCTGAGCTATGAGCATATATCAATTTCTGACGGTTTTTCTCTTTGCAAAAAGGATATTGAACAAACTCAGCTTTCTTTATGCTTTAACGGTCTGCCAATCGGCCATCCTTTAAGGTTTGCCGCTTCCTATTTCTTGACCATTTCAGGCGGCGCGGCATCTTCAAGGCTTAACCGCCGTATCAGAGAAGAGTTGGGTCTTGCTTATTCGGCCTATTCTTTTTCCTCCAACTTTATAGGAACGGGAATGTTCGGTATTTCGGCAGGTCTTTCACATAAAAATCAGGAGAAATTTTTAGTAGAGGGATTGAAGATTATAAACGACACCAAGGTTAACATAACACCTGACGAAATGATGCGCACAAAGGACCAATTTAAAGCCGGTGTTGCACTCTCAAGTGAGAGCCTTTCCTCTAAGGCTTCCTCTATGGGAAGGCAGCTTCTTTTAGAGAATAAATATAACGATATAGAAACAACTCTTGAGCGCATCGAAAATGTTAATCTTGAAGAGGTTTATGAGGCGGCAAGGTTACTTACTGACCCTTCTAAAATCGCTGTATCTGTAGTTGGCGATGCGAGAGATGAAAATTACTATAAAAATATAATTGAAAAATACATTTAAAGGAGAAAAAATATGCCAAAAAATGTTTACACATCGGTTGAACAGCTTATCGGCAACACTCCGCTTTTAGAACTTAAAAATTTGAAGAAGAACGAGGGGCTTTATGCAAATATTTTTGCAAAGCTAGAGTTCTTAAATCCTGCAGGCTCTGTTAAAGACCGCGTTGCATTAGCAATGCTGGATGATGCCGAAGCCCAAGGGTTTTTAAAGCCTGATTCGGTTATTATTGAAGCAACCTCCGGCAATACCGGAATCGGTCTTGCTATGGTAGCATCGCTTCGCGGCTACAGATGTATTATCGTTATGCCCGATACTATGAGCGAGGAGCGCAGAAAGCTTATGACTGCTTATGGTGCAGAGCTTGTGCTGACCGACGGTAAGAAGGGAATGGCAGGCTCAATAGAAAAGGCAGAGGAGTTGGCAAGAGAGATTCCGCACAGCTTTATTCCCGACCAATTCTGCAATATGGCTAACCCAAAAGCGCACTACAAAACAACCGGTCCCGAGGTTTATGAAGCTCTTGACGGCGAGATTGATTTCTTTATTGCAGGCATCGGAACAGGCGGCACAATTTCGGGCGTTGGCGAATATTTAAAAGAACAAAACAAGAACATAAAAATCATTGGAATTGAGCCCGAAAAATCTCCGCTTTTAACCAAGGGTGTTGCCGGGCCTCACGGCTTACAGGGAATAGGCGCAAACTTTGTTCCCAAAACGCTCAAAAAGGATGTTCTCGACGATATTTTGATCGTTTCTGACGACGAGGCTTTAGAAAAGGGAAGGCTTATTGCAAAGTCTGAAGGAGTGCTTGTCGGAATAAGCTCAGGCGCTGCTTTAGCCGCCGCAATTAAGCTTGCGAAGAACCCCGAAAACGAAGGTAAAAACATCGTAGTTTTACTCCCTGATACAGGTCTTAGATACCTTTCAACCTACCTTTTTTGATATTAAAAATTTTAGTTAACATAAAACCCCGCAGTGAATTTTCACCGCGGGGTTTTTATATGGCTTTTATTACTTTTTGACGATTTTTTCCATTCCACCCATATAAGGACGAAGTGCCTCGGGAATCCTGATGCTTCCGTCTTCCTGGAGGTTGTTTTCAAGGAAGGCAATAAGCATTCTCGGCGGAGCAACAACGGTATTGTTAAGAGTATGCGCGAAATAGTTGCCGTTTTTACCCTTAACTCTGATTTTGAGTCTTCTTGCCTGAGCATCTGTAAGGTTCGAGCAAGAACCAACCTCAAAATACTTCTTCTGTCTGGGCGACCATGCCTCAACATCAACCGATTTAACCTTTAAATCTGCCAAATCGCCCGAGCAGCACTCTAAAGTGCGAACCGGAATATCAAGCGAACGGAACAAATCAACGGTGTTCTGCCAGAGTTTATCAAACCACATCGGCGAATCCTCAGGTTTGCAAACAACAATCATTTCTTGTTTTTCAAACTGATGAATTCTGTAAACGCCGCGCTCTTCAATACCGTGCGCGCCCTTTTCCTTACGGAAGCAAGGGGAGTAGCTTGTTAAAGTATATGGGAGATTTTCCTCGGGATTTATAGTATCGATAAACTTACCTATCATACTGTGCTCACTTGTTCCGATAAGATAAAGGTCCTCGCCCTCGATTTTATACATCATCGCATCCATCTCGGCAAAGCTCATAACACCGGTAACAACATTTGAACGAATCATAAACGGGGGAACGCAGTAGGTAAAGCCGCGGTTTATCATAAAATCACGCGCATATGAGATAATTGCCGAATGAAGACGGGCAATATCTCCCATAAGATAGTAAAAACCGTTTCCTGCAACCTTTCTTGCGCTGTCAAGGTCGATTCCGTCAAACTTTTCCATAATTTCGGTATGATAGGGAATGGGGAAATCGGGAACTACAGGCTCGCCGTAGCGCTGAACCTCAACATTTTCGCTATCATCCTTGCCGATAGGCACCGAGGGATCAATGATATTTGGTATCAACATCATTACTTTTAACAACTGTTCTTCATATTCGCCCTCTAAAACCTCAAGCTCGGCAAGTTTTGCGGCAGATTCGGTAACCTTTTTCTTTGCGGCCTCGGCTTCATCCTTCTGACCCTTTGCCATAAACATACCAATCTGCTTGGAAACAGCATTTCTCTCGGCTCTTAAGGCATCAGCCTCGCGCTGAACGCTTCTCTTTTTCTCATCAAGCTCGATAGCCTCATCAACAAGACCTAATTTTGCATCCTGAAATTTATTTTTGATGTTCTGTTTTACAATTTCGGGATTTTCGCGGACAAATTTAATATCCAACATTTTTAAAACTCCTTAAACTATATGTAACAAGATAAAATTTCGATTATTGTTCTCCTGAAAGCCTGGAAGCCAAATCAAACAGGTCTTCATCACTGAAAAACTCTATTGTTAATGTTCCGCGCTTGCCGTTGCCGGCTATTTTAACCTTTCTGCCTATCTGTGAAGCTAAGGCCGATTCGGTTTCAACATAGATTTTATTCTTTATATTGGGTTTTTTAACCGTAATACCCGGTTTCTGATGCCTTGAAATACGCTCAATCTCGCGGACAGAAGCACCGTTTTTAGCAAGTAAAAAGGCTTCCTTGCGAATTTCCTCATCATTTATTGCTAAAAGCGCTCTTGCGTGGCCTGAGGTTATTTCTCCCGCAACGAGTGCATCCTGTTCGTCTTTTGAAAGACCTAAAAGCCTTAAAGCGTTTGCAACTGCAGAACGTGATTTGCCTATTTTTAAAGCAACCTGCTCCTGAGTGAGCCCATAAGACTCCATAAGCATTTTATAGCCCAAGGCTTCTTCAATCGGGTTTAAATCCTCGCGCTGCAGGTTCTCAATAAGCGCTATTGCCTGAACCTCAGCGTCCTCCAGCTGCTTTATAACAACGGGCACCTTTTCTAAGCCTGCCAAGCGGCTTGCTCTCCAACGGCGCTCGCCTGCAACAATCTGATAACTTCTGTCATCCAGAGGGCGAACAAGCAAGGGTTGGATAACGCCATGCTCCTTGATGCTCTCAGAAAGTTCGCGTAACGCGTCATCATCGAACTTTTTACGGGGCTGTTCGCGGTTAGGAACGATTTGGGATAATCTTAGCTCCGTTGAAGGCTTGGCTTCGACCGTGTTCTCGGAAAACAGCGAATCAAATCCGCGACCGAGACCGCCTTTTTTAACTGCCATATTCTTTCTCCTTTAAATAAGGTTATTTCTTATTGCGATTTCTTTTTATAAACTCTTTAGCGAGAGCATTATAGCTATCGCTTCCGCGGCTTCTTTTATCATAATACTGTATAGGTTTGCCAAAGCTTGGCGCCTCAGAAAGCCTGACAGCGCGCGGAATTGCGGTTTTATAAAGCTCGGCGGCAAAGTATTTTTTAAGCTCACCGACAACCTGATTGGTTAAATTGAGGCGCGGGTCAAACATAGTAAGCACGACGCCCTCTAAATAAAGCTCAGGATTATAGCTGATTTTAATCTGCCGAACCGTGTTCATAAGCTGGGAAAGGCCTTCCATTGCATAGTATTCGCACTGAATAGGCACCAAAAACGAATCGGCCGCAGTAAGAGCATTGACCGTTATCAAACCCAACGACGGCGGACAATCAATTAAAATATAATCATACTCATCTCTTATAAGTGAAATCGCAGTTTTCAACTGATTTTCACGATGAGGAATGTTTATAAGCTCAATTTCTGCGCCCGCAAGGTCAATATTTGCGGGGATAACCGAAACATTTTGGAACTCGGTTACAACCGTTGCCGATTTTGCACCTGCGCCGCTTACAAGTAAATCATAGCTTGAAACGACCGCATCACGCTTATCTATGCCCATTCCGCTGGTTGAATTGCCCTGAGGGTCAGCATCTATGAGCAAGACCTTTTTGCCGCAAATGCCTATTCCTGCGGCGAGATTTACGGCGGTTGTAGTCTTTCCGACACCGCCTTTTTGGTTTATAACTGCAACGATTTTGCCCATTTTTTCACCTCCGGACACTCGATATAACTATTATAATGAGCCTTTACGGTTTTGTAAAGAGTAAAATCGACAAAAAAGCGATGTTTCACGTGAAACATCGCTTTCTGATTTATTTCATTTTCGGTCGAGATATCAGCGACGCAATAAGACCGAACAACATCGCGGCGGTTATTCCACCTGCCGTTGCAGTAAGTCCACCTGTCAACGCTCCGAGTAACCCGTATTCCTCAACCGCCTTTTGAACTCCTTTAGCAAGCGTATAACCAAAGCCCGTGAGTGGAACACTTGCGCCTGCGCCCGCAAAATCGGCAAAGGGCTCATAAATTCCGACTGCAGTCAAGATAACGCCCGAAACAACATACGAAACAAGTATTCTCGCCGGGGTTAGTTTTGTTTTATCGATTAAAATCTGTCCTATGACGCAGATAATTCCGCCCGTCCAAAATGCGTTGAGGCAAGAAATTGCAATTTCCATTTTACTTTCTCCTTTGTTTCACGTGAAACATCAATGCGCTGCTTTTTTGCCCGCAATGCTTCTTCTGATAAATATTTTAACAAATTTCTTGCTCGAAAAGGGAATAAAGGGGTAGAGATAACATCTTCCGCTCAAAGTTTTTGAGCACGCTGCGACAGTAAGCACTAAAGCAATTCCTGCGCCAAATCCCCAGAAGCCGAATAATTGCGAAAGTATAAGAATGAAAATTCGGCTGAACTTCATTGCATATCCCATTTCGAAGCTTGGTTGCGCATAGGAAGCAATGGCAACAAACGCCATATAAATAACCGTTTCCGATACAAACCAGCCCGCATTTATTGCAAACTCGCTTAAAATTAAACCGCCTATAATACCAAGGGAATTGGAAAGAGTGTTCGGCGTATTAAGCGATGCCATTCGCAACCCGTCTATCAGGAATTCCAGCAATAAAAACTGCGCGAAAAAGGGTATCATATATTCTTCTTTGGTTGCAACGAACGACAGCCAATCGGGCAAAATATCGGGATTGTTCATTAAAATCAACGCTAACGGAGTTGAAACAACAGTTAAAATCGAAACTATAAACCTCAAGATTCTGACATAGGTTCCCGTAAGCGGCGGAAAATAGTAATCATCGGTTTCCTTCATAAAATCGGCGATGGAGTTAGGAAAAATCATTACCGAAGGGGAATTGTCCATAACAAGCAGTATTTTTCCCTCTAACAGACAAGCGCTGGCAAAATCAGGACGCTCGGTAAATCTAACTTTAGGGAAAGGGTTGAAAAAGGCGGTTGGAACAAGCACCTCAACCAACGCCTGTGAGGTCATCGATATTCCCGAAAGAGTAATTTCGGATAACCGCTTTTTGAGCTTTTGAACAACCTTTTTATCTGCAAGTCCCTCAATATAAGAAACGGCAACATCAACCTTTGAGCTTTTTCCTATCTGCATATATTCCATTCGAAGTCTGGGGTCTCGGATGCGGCGGCGGACCATTGCCGTATTAAAAATAAAGGTTTCAACAAAACCATCTCTCGCGCCGCGCAATGAGCGGTCCTTCTCGGGCTCACCAACCGAGCGAACGGGATAGGTTCGAGTATCGACAAGTAACGCGTCATTTATGCCGTCTATAATAATCGCGGTCTGACCTGACAAAACCGCAGAAACAATAAGGCTTTCGTCGCTTTCAAAGCCAACCTCAACATACGGAGTAAAGGCCTTTGAAAAAAACTCCATATCTGCCGTTTTTGAAAGCTGCTTTGGCGTTATTTTATAAAAGAATTCAATTATTTTTTCAAACACTTCGTCCTTTATAAAACCATCAACAAAAAGCATAACGGCTTCTCTTTCACCGATTATCAGTTCTCTTTTTACTATGTCAAAATTCTTATCCACAGCAAGCGTTTGGCAAAGCAAGTCAACATCTCGCTTGAAATTTCCGGTCATATAAAACCTCCTGCTTTTTCTTTGGATTATTTTTCCCAAGCTTTTTTCTATTATTCACAAGGATATATGCACGGATTTTTTGGCATAGAAATTAGTAACACAAAAAGAGGTGCGTTATGAAAATAAAAGTATTTATCAAAAATACGGCTATGTTCGTTTTTACTTCGTTACTATTAAGAACTGCTGGAATAATTTTCAGAGTTTATTTGGCAGGGAAAATAGGTTCGGAGGGAATGGGGCTTTATCAGCTTATAATTTCGGTTTATGTTTTTGGAGCAGCTTTTGCAACCTCAGGAATATCAACAGCAGTAACAAGGCTTATTTCGGAGAACGAAAACGGCGGGCTTTTAGCTGCGAAAAAGATACTCTCAAGGGCTATAATGCTTACTGTATCGATAGGTCTTGCTTCCTCTGTTTCCATTTTCTTAGGCGCAAGATTTGTTGCTTGTTACATTTTACGCGACACGAGAACAACGCTTTCTTTAAAAATTCTTTCGTTCTCATTTGTCCCTATGGGACTTTCCTCTGTGGCGAGAGGTTATTTTATAGCAAAAAGAAAAGCACTTGAGCCGTCCCTCACTCAAATTGCCGAACAGGTTATCAGAATAACCTCCATAGTCATTTTATTTTCTCGTTTTTCAAAACTTGGAACAGAGTATTGCACCGCAGCAGTTTTATTGGGCGATACAATCGCCGAAACCGCCTCGTTTTTAATTCTTTGGGCGCTTCTTTTAAAGCATCGCAAATCATTAGAGCGCGGCAACTCCATTAAAGGAACTGCAAAGGAGATCATCCGCATCGCGTTGCCTATTACAGCAAGCAGTTATATATCAACCGCGCTTCATTCTACAGAAAACCTGCTTGTCCCTTTAAGGCTGGCTTTGTTTTACGGTGTTAAGGACCGCGCTCTTTCGCTCTTTGGAGCAATAAGAGGAATGGCACTGCCGGTTCTGTTTTTTCCGGCCTCTTTTTTAACCTCGCTTTCAACATTGCTGATTCCTGAAATGTCGTCTGCGGCGGCAAGAGGGGATAAACGAGAAATTAAGCGCGCCGTTGGGGGAGCGTTCAGAATAACGCTTGTCCTTTCAATTTTTGCGGCATCGGTTTTTCTGTTTTTATCAGAGGAAATCGGCTTGCTGGTTTACGGCGACAAGGAGGTTGGCTTTATTATCAAAATGTTGGCACCCATAGTTCCGTTTATGTATCTCGAAAGCGTTGCGGCAGGAATGCTAAAAGGGCTGGATGCACAGGTCAGCCAATTAAAGCTTGGACTGATAGACTCGATTTTAAGAATTGCTCTTATTTTAATAACTCTTTCAAGGCATGGAATAACAGCATACCTCTTAATTATGATAATAAGCAACTGCTCTACAAGCGCCCTTAGCAGTCGCAATCTGCTTAAAAAGGCGGAATTAAGGCTTGATGTTTCAGGCTGGGTAATTAAGCCGACCTTGTGCGGAATAGGCGCATCATTTTTGGCAAAAATCTTAACAAAAAGCATTTCTCATTTAATGATAAAAGCCGTTGCTTTTTTGCTTATAAGTGCTGCTGTCTTTTTAATTCTCTCTTGTATTACAAAAATTATACGCCGAGAAGAATTTGAAAGAATATTTTATAAAATCAAACCAACAACAAAAGAAAAAGCAAAGCCTTTGAAATTACATAGCCGAGTGCCGCACAGGCAGGGAAGGTTATAATCCACCAAAACATAAAGCCTCTGAAGGTTTTAACAGAAACGGCGGTTTTTGCCCCTGCTCCCAATATTGCGGCGGCTTTTGCATGGGTTGTGCTTACGGGAATTCCTAATAACGCGCAAACAATCAGCGCGATTGAGGATACAAAATCTGCCGCAAAGCCTGCTGCCGCATTTTTAGGAGCAATATTTTTAAAAGAAGAAATTATTCTGCTTCCACAACAGAACATTCCCATAGATATAAGTAAAGCCGAAAGTATAACCGCAAAAACAGGAACCCTTATATTTTCGGCGTTTTTATTGAGCGCCAAAACATAGCAAACCGTAAAAACACCTGCGAACTTTTGTCCGTCCTGAGCACCGTGGGAAAAGGAAAGCGCCATTACACCAACTGTCTGAAGCCTTTTAAAGAGCGTTTGGCTTTTGTTTTCTGTTTTCTTAACCAAAAAAGTCGCGGCAGTATCGGCAAAAAATATAAGCGGTATAGTTGAAATCAAAACGCCCGAAAGGATTTTTAACCATTCTATATTTAAAAACGCTTTAAAGCCTATAACCGCCGACGACGCACCTAATAAAGCGGCAAAGAGTGCATGGCTCTCGCTTGTTGGAATTTTATAGAAAAATGCTATAACCGCAAAAATCACAACTGTCAGCATTGCAGCAGTAATAACTATTGCCCCTTTTTCTTTCGCAATCCCCCCAACTCCCGATAACGAATAAACACTAACTGCAACAGAGCTGCCGAAAACACTCATAAAAAAGGCGCCCAAAAGATTAAAACCCGCCGATAAGGCGCAGGCTTTTTTAACTGATAGAGCGCCTGATGTTACTGCCGCCGCAATGGTTGCGGGGGCGTCTGTCCAACCGTTTACAAACATCAACAAAACCGATGCTAAAACTGCAACGGGCATAATTGGCGAAAATTCGCCGCTAAAAAGGGCAGTAATCTGCATATTAAACCCCTTTCATACTTGAAACTTTAAAGAAAATATTATATATTTATATATAATATTATTTTTTAAAATCACTTTTTGGAGAACTAAATGGAACACATTCCTTTTGATTCGAGAAATTTAATATATAAAGATCCTTTCGGAGCTGTTGCAAGCGGCACCGAGGTTGCTTTTCGCGTTGTTTTGCAAAACTATATTAACGCAACTGCCGTTTTTATTGAATACGCCCCTGACGGCAAGGCTCCCGTTTTTCAAGAAATGATTAAAACAAAAGCTGCTGAAAAGACCGCAACCTATGAAACAAAGCTCGCGTTCGAAACCGGTCTTTATTTTTATAAATTTAAAATTCTAACCGATTATGGCGAACAATATATTTTAAGAACAAACGGCGGAAAGGGCCGGATTTCCGATAGCGGCGATTGCTGGCAGTTAACCGTTTTTGACAAAGACTTTAAAACTCCCGAAAAGCTTTCGGGCGGCATTATTTATCAGATTTTTCCCGACCGCTTTTATAATTCAGGCAAACCAAAAAATAATGTTCCTTCGGACCGATATATAAAAAGCGATTTTACCTCCTTGCCCGAACACCGTCAGCAAGACGGTGCATTAGCCCTGGGCAACGATTACTATGGTGGTGACTTAGAGGGAATAAGGCAAAAACTACCCTATATTGCCTCCTTGGGCGTTAGTATTATTTATTTGAATCCGATTTTTGAGGCGCATTCTAACCACCGCTACAACACTGCCGATTATATGAAAATCGACTCTTTGTTGGGCAACGAAAAAGATCTTAAACGCTTATGCCGCGATGCTAAAAAACATGGCATTATCATTGTTTTGGACGGTGTTTTTTCTCACACGGGAGATGACAGTATTTATTTCAACCGCTATAAACGCTACGGCAACGGCGGCGCATATAATTCGCCCGATTCCGAATTTTGCGATTGGTTTAAATTCAAAAATTGGCCCGATAGTTATGAGGCTTGGTGGGGTGTTCCGTCTTTGCCTGAGGTTAACGAGGAGAATGCTTCCTTTACCGAGTTTATAACCGGTAAAAACGGCGTTTTGGAGCACTGGTTAAAATGCGGAATAGGCGGCTACAGACTTGATGTTGCCGATGAGCTGCCTGACCAATTTTTAGAAAAGCTCCGCAAAACCGTTAAAGCAAAAAATAAGGATGCAGTTATCATCGGCGAGGTTTGGGAGGACGCAACCAACAAAATCAGCTATAGCACTCGCCGCAGATACCTGCTCGGCGACCAGCTCGATTCGGTTATGAACTATCCCTTTAGCGATGCCATTATTGATTTTACGATCTCCGGCGATGCCGAAGAGTTGTTGGAAACGATAATGTCCATTTGCGAAAATTATCCTAAACAGTGCCTCGATATTTTGATGAACCACATTGGAACTCACGATACAAAGAGAGTTCTTACCGCTTTGGGCGGTGAGGCCGAAAACGGCCGCAACCGCGACTGGCAGGCATCAAAAAGAATGTCAGAGCAAGAACTTTCGCTTGCAAAAAAGCGGCTTTATCTTGCCGCGCTTTTGCAATACACTCTGCCCGGTATCCCTTCGCTTTATTATGGAGATGAGGCAGGTATGGAGGGCTATGGCGACCCGTTCTGCCGCGCGTTTTATCCTTGGGGCAATCAGGACGCTTATCTTCTTGATTTTTATAGAAAGCTTGGCGCCATAAGACGCAATAACAAGGTTTTTAAAGACGGATTATTTGTTCCCGTTTTTGCTGAAAAGGGAACCTTCTGCTTTGAGCGAACAAAAGAAGATGAAAAGGTTCTTATTTGTGTAAACCGCTGGTGCGACCCTGTGTTTATCGATGCGCCAAAAGGCTATCAGAACGCCGAAGTCGTTTTCGGTGCCTTACCCATTGATAATAAGCTTAAAATCGACGGACTCGGCTTTACGGTTTTAAAAACTAAAGTTTCACATAAGTAGGCCTATTGTCATCATTTCTTCAACCTGACTATAAATTTGTTGACCGCTTTCTGCAGGCAACGGATTCCTTCCTTTACCGAGTTCTATAGTAAACCCGGGGCGTTGAAAGGTTTCTATAAACCAATCCTTGAAGCCTCCGCCCGTTGCAATTCCTATAGGCACCTCTATACTGTAAAGGCTTGATGCGGCAAAGATTTCGGCAATTTTTCTTCCCCTTACCGTTTCTATTCCGTTATAGTCCCAATAAATAACCTCGCCTTGAGAATGAAAGCAGTATAAAACCCTTATTCTGTTCTTTCTGCAAAGATTAGTAAGCGCGATTGTTTCAGGTTCGCTTTCAGGGCGGTGGCCACCGTAACGGGTGGGTCCGGGGCCTATATAGCCAAGGCTTTGCTCTAATTCGTGCAGTCTTTCCCAGCCGGCATCAAAATTATGGTTCAAATCAACTCCTCTTAGATTTGAGTTCCAATGCTCATAATCAGAGCCGCAAAGTCTTTTGATTCTCGCAGCATGAGGGCCGCAACCAAGCTCCCCTTTTAGCGATATTTCGCACCCGTCGGGGTTACATAAAGGAACAAAGATAACCCCTTTGCCCGATAGCGCTTTTTTTGCGTCTATCCCCGAAATTTTGCCACAGCTTTTTAAAGCATCGCAAAGGTTTTCTATGTATTTTAATAAAACCGTTGCGGTTATTCTTTCGCTTCCGTGAATTGCGGCGGTATAAAGCGAATATTCTTTTCTTTCTGACTCGATTTTCAATGCAACTATATCCCGACCGAAAACAGATTTCCCGATAACCTCCTCTTTTAAAAAGGGGAAGTTGGCGGTTAAATCTTTCATGATTTTTCGGTAACCGCTATAATCATATTCTTTGTGTCGGACTATAGTTGCCATAATATAAACCTCTTTTCTTATTTACTAATAATTATGCGCTTTGGAGGCCAATATGAACTTAGAAGAAAAAACGTTGGACAACTCTGTTGTTTATGACGGCAAAATATTAAAGCTTGTTTTAAAAGATGTGCTTCTGCCTAACGGCAAAACAGCCAAAAGAGAGGTGGTTGCCCACTCGGGCGGCGTTGGCGTTATTGCGTTGACCAAAGATGATGAAATCCTATTGGTTAAGCAGTTTCGCAGCCCCTATGAGAAAACGGTTATAGAAATCCCCGCAGGTAAAAAGGAGCCCGGAGAGGACCCCTTAGAATGCGGAAAAAGAGAACTTCTTGAGGAAACAGGCTTTACTGCAGAAGAGTTTATCCCCTTAGGCGAGCTTTATCCGTCGCCGGGATATTGCGGAGAAATTATTCATCTTTTCTTAGCCATAGGCTTAAACAAAAGCAATCAGAACCTTGATGAAGATGAATTTTTAACCGTTTTAAAAACCCCTTTTTCCAAGGCGTTAGATATGGTAATGTCGGGCAAAATTTGCGACTCTAAAACCATGGTTGCAATTCTCAAAACCGCCCTTTTTAAAGCAAACAGGAAGGTATAAAAATGATCAAAAAACTTGTCGGCACAAAAGAATTTTATAAATCGGTATTAGCAATTTGCTTGCCGATTATGCTTCAAAACGGAATAACCAACTTTGTTAATATGTTGGACAACCTTATGGTTGGCAGAATCGGTAACGCCGAAATGACAGGTGTTTCTATTGCTAACCAGCTTATTTTTGTTTTCTCTCTTTGCGTTTTCGGCGCAGTTTCGGGTGCAGGTATTTTCGGCGCTCAATTTTACGGCAAAAATGATATGGAGGGCTTGAGACATACCTTCCGTTTCAAATTTATTTCCTGTATTTTGTTGGCCGCTGTTGCTATCCTGATTTATATTTTCGGAGGCAGTTTTTTAATAAACCAGTTTTTAGCAGGTGACGGTGACCCCAACGAAGCCGCCGCAGCTTTTGTTGCTGCTAAAAAATATCTTTCTGTTATGCTTATCGGCCTTGTTCCGTTTGCAATAGTTCAGTGCTATTCGGGAACCCTGCGCGAAACCGGCGAAGCCGTTTTACCTATGAAGGCGGGAATTGTTGCTGTTGCAGTTAACCTTTTATTCAACTATCTCTTAATCTATGGAAAATTCGGTTTCCCTCGTTTAGAGGTTGAGGGTGCCGCTATCGCCACCGTTTTATCAAGATTTGTTGAGCTTTTCGTTGTGATTTTCTGGACCCATAAAAACAAGCAAAAAAATCCTTATATCATTGGCGCTTACAAAAGCTTTAGGATTCCTCTTAAGTTAGCTTGGGCTATTTTAATCAGCGGAATGCCGCTTATGATAAACGAGGCGCTTTGGGCTTCCGGAACAACAACTCTTAACCAATGCTATTCTCTGAAAGGTCTTAATGTTGTTTCGGCAATCAATATTTCTCAAACCTTTTGGAATCTTTTTTCCGTTGTTTTTATGGCGGTTGGAACTTCTATCGGCATAAAGGTTGGTCAATTATTGGGTGCAAATGAGTTTGAGCAGGCTAAAGATACCGCTTATAAAATGATGGCTTTTGCAGTTTCCTTAGGAGTTATAGTCGGCGCTTTATATTTTTCTTTCTCGGGACTTATCCCTCAGTTTTACAAAACGAATGAAGAGGTAAAGCATATCGCAACCAATCTTATAATGGTCAGCGCGGTATTTATGCCAATTTCGTCTTTCGTTCATGCAAGCTACTTTACTTTGCGCTCAGGAGGAAAGGTTATATTAACTTTACTTTTTGACAGCATGTTTATCTGGTGCATTACCGTTCCCCTTGCTTTTGTTCTTTCGCGCTATAGCGATATTTATATTATTCCTATGTTCGCCGTTTGTCAGGCGTTAGATTTAATAAAGGTTGTCGCAGGCTTTATTCTCATTAAAAAAGGAGTTTGGATAAACAATCTTGTTGAGAATCCTGCCGTAAAGGAGTTGAATGAGGGTTGAAGGACCAATTTATAAGAACCGCTCTTTTGTTTTCCGAAAAAGGTGTAGAAGCCTTAATGGCTAAGCGCGTTGCAATTTTCGGAATCGGCGGTGTCGGCGGCCATACGGCTGAAGCTATTGCCCGTAGCGGTGTAGGCGCTATTGACCTTATAGACGGGGATACTGTAAGTGAAAGCAATATAAACCGTCAGGCAGTGGCTTTTTATAGCACCGTCGGGCAATTTAAAACCGAGGTAATGAAAAACAGAATCCTCGATATAAATCCCGATTGCAAGGTTCATTGCCGCAACGAGTTTTTTTCCTTGGATAATATAGAAACCTTCGATTTTTCGCAATATGACTATATTGTCGATGCTATTGATAGCGTTGCTTCAAAGGTGGAGCTTATTTGCAAGGCTAAAGAACTTAATGTGCCGATTATTTCTTCAATGGGCGCAGGTAACAAGCTTGACCCGACCGCTTTTTCGGTTGCCGATATTTATAAAACCGATGTTTGCCCGTTGGCAAAGGTTATGCGCTCTCGTTTAAGAAAAAGGGGTATTAAAAATTTAAAAACGGTCTTTTCAAAAGAAAAAACCATTGTTCCTAATAGAGAGGTTGCTCTTTCTGATTATGATAAAAATCAAAACCGCCCAATTCCCGGCTCGGTTTCGTTTGTTCCGTCTGTTGCAGGGCTTATTATTGCCGGAGAGGTTATTAAAGATTTAGTAGGAGAAACAAATGCCGAGAGAACTTGAAAAATATGAGGAAATCGAACGCAGTATAAATAAAAAATTCCGCAAGGATATCTGGAATAAGTTTATAACCGCTATAAACGAATATAAGCTAATTGAAGAAAATGACTGCATCGGAGTTTGCATTTCGGGCGGAAAAGATTCTATGATTCTTGCTGTATTGATGAAAATGCTCCAAAAATACAGTAAATTTCCGTTCTCGTTGCGTTTTATTGTTATGGACCCCGGATATAATCCCGAAAACAGAAAGCGAACAGAGGAAAATTTAAAGCTTTTAAACATAGAGGCTGAAATTTTCGAAACAGATATTTTTAAAATAACCGAAACGGTTACCGAGTCGCCCTGCTATCTTTGCGCAAGAATGAGAAGGGGACACCTTTATTCAAAAGCAAAATCATTGGGTTGTAATAAAATCGCACTCGGCCACCATATGAGCGATGTTATAGAAACAACATTGCTTGGAATTATGTATGGCTCACAAATTCAGGGAATGCTGCCTCGTCTTAAAAGCACAAATTTTGAGGGTATGGAGCTTATCCGCCCACTTTACTGCATTTTAGAACAAGATATTATAAAATGGGCAGATTATAATGAGCTTTCCTTTATCCGATGCGCCTGCCGTTTTACCGAAAATACCGAAACTGATTTAGGTGCATCAAAAAGACTTGAAATAAAAGAGTTGATTTCAGAGCTTAAAAAGAATAATCCTCAAATAGAACATAACATTTTCAAAAGTATTCATAACTGCAATGTTGATACTTTAATTGAATATAAATTAAACGGAGAAACTCATAGTTTTTTAGAGAGATTTTAAACTTAAAAACCGACCTGATTTTTTAAGATTTTCAGGCCGGTTTTATCTGTTTTATTTATATATATATAACATTATAGAAGATAAATTATAATTATACTATAAATTTTAATATATTAGGCTTGCAAAAAGTTGTTAACTGTGATATTATTTTATGTGGATAACTCTGCGCTTTTTAAAGCGTTTTTCTATTATATTTTTGTTTAAAAGAAGGGAAAGAATATGGCGATAAATTCAATTAATGAACTTTGGAATCAGATTTGCGAAGATTGTCAAAAAAACGAGAAAATTTCCGAAGTCGGTATGAACGCCTGGATCTTGGGTCTTGTTCCTAAACTTTCGGATGAAGGTCAGCTTATATTACAAACCAACCATGATTTTGTTAAGAAAAATATTGATACCTATTATAAAAAAATATTAGAGCAGTCCTGCGAACAGGTATGCGGCCTTCCGATGCAGATTGAGGTTGTTGTTAAAACTGAAATTTTTGAAGAAGTTAAGAAAATTGCAAGCGAGCAGGAAGATGCCTATACCTTTGAAAACTTTGTTGTTGGCTCATCAAATAAATTTGCTCATGCTGCCGCAATGGCGGTTGCCGATAAACCTTTCTCTAATATTTATAATCCTTTATTTATATATGGTAACTCCGGCGTTGGTAAAACTCACTTAATGGTTGCTATTAAAAATTCTGTTGAATTGAATTTTCCGGATAAAAAGATTCTTTTTATCCGCGGTGAGCAATTTGTTAATGAATTAGTTCAAGCAATTCGTTCGCAAACTACCGATATTTTCAGAGACAGATTCAGAACTGTTGATGTTCTTCTTATAGATGATATTCATTTTATTGCCGGTAAAGAGCAGGCGCAGGAGGAATTTTTTAACACTTTTAATTCTCTTTATCCTGAAAAGCAGATTGTTGTAACCTCTGACCGTCCTCCTAAGGAAATTAAAACTCTTGAGGAAAGAATAAGGTCGCGTTTTGAAAGCGGAATTTTAGCTGATATGTCGCCTCCGGATTTTGAAACAAGGGTTGGTATTCTTAAAAATAAATCAGACCAACTAAATTTAAATTTAAATGACGATATTCTTTTCTTTATTGCCGAGCAGATAAAGAGTAATATCCGTCAGTTAGAGGGAATTATTAAAAAGCTTCAGGCTTATACAAATCTACATTCAAATAATATAACTCTTCCTCTTGTTCAAAGTTATATAAGGGATATTATAAATGAAGAATTACCTGATCCTGTAACTGTTGAAAAAATAGTAGAAGAGGTTTCAAGAACCTATAATGTTTCGGTTGATGATATTTTTTCTAAAAAGAAATCTGCAGATATAGCTTTTGCAAGGCAAATTTCAATTTATATAGTTAATAAGCTTATAAAAATGTCATCAATAGAAATTGGTAAAAAGTTCGGTAAAGATCATACAACCATTCTTTATACCATTGATAAAATAAACGGAATTTTAAAAGAAAATAAATTTGAAAGAAGTATTGTTGAAGATATTATAAAAAATGTCAATTCGTAAGACTTTTGTTTCAAAGGTTTACATAAAAATACTTTTTATCCACTTATTAACACATTTTAACAAATATTTTTCAACACCTTATGTTTATAAAAACTTAATAATCAAAATTATTAACAAATCTGCACAATTTAAAAAGAATAAAAAATAAGTTCTTTTCTTTTTAAATCAGGAAATTTTTACTTTATCCCCATTTTTCACCGCACTACTATTACTACTGTTTATAAAACAAATAAATAATGAAGGAAGTATTAAAAAATGAGATTTCTCGTCAAAAGAAATGATTTATGCGAAGCAGTTAACAACCTTTCAAGAGCAGTTGCAACTAAAGCTACCTTCCCCGTTTTAGAGGGAATACATATGACTGCAACAAATGAAGGCTTAAAGCTTATGGCTTATAACCTTGAAATAGGTATGACAAAGAAAATCGATATAACTTGCGCAGAAGAGGGAAGCATTGTTATTAAAGCAAAGCTTTTAGGAGAAATTCTTCGTTCTGTTACCGATGAGAATGTTTCCTTTGAAGTAGATGATAGGTTGATGTGTAAAATAAAATGTGGATCTGCTCTTTTTGATATTATGGGAATGCCTGCATCAGATTTTCCGGAGATGCCTACAGTTGAAGATTGTGAAGCTATTTATTTCCCGTCAGAAGATTTGAAAAATATGGTTCGTCAGACAATTTTTGCAACTGCAGCAGCTGATGCTCAAAAACCGATTTTAACAGGCCTTTTATTTGATATTGACGAGAATGGTGTTAGTGTAGTCGGCGTTGATGGATATAGATTAGCTATAAGAAAAGAAAATATAAAATTAAACTGCAATAATTCCTTTATTATTTCTGCAAAAACTATTGGTGAGGCAGTTAAAATTATAGGCGAGGAAGATGATAGTGTTCAGTTCTTTGTTGGCCGCCGTCATGTTTCTATGATAATAAACGGATATACCATTGTTTCAAGAAAAATAGAGGGAGAATTTATCGATTATAAAAAAATTATGCCTTCCTCTTTCTCAACCAGCATAAAGGTTAATATTAAAGAAATTGTTTCAATAATTGAGAGAATTTCTTTAATTATAAACGACCAGCTTAAAACTCCGATGAGATGTAAAATAGAAGAAGGAGAGATTATTTTTTCCTGTGCTACTGCTTTAGGAAGAGCAACTGATTCTTATAAAGTAGAGGTAGAAGGAGAAAAATTTGAAATTGGTATAAATAACCGTTTCTTATTAGATGCTTTAAAAGCTTGTGAAACAGAGGAAGCTATTATCAATTTTAACGGTTCGTTTGCTTCTATTATAATTAAACCGGTTGAAAATGATGATTATACCTATATGATTATGCCAATGAGGTTAAGAGCAGAATAATGAAAGAAGTAAAAATACATACCGAATATATTAAACTTGATGATTTGCTTAAATTCGCAGGAATTATAGGTAGCGGTGGCCAGGCAAAAGCTGTCATTTTAGATGGGTTTGTTAAAGTAAACGGAGAAGTTTGCACTATGAGGGGCAAAAAACTTCGCGGAGGCGAAATTATTGAGTTTATGGGTAATAAATTAAAGGTTATAAAAGAATGATTTTTAAAAAATTAGAGCTTAATAATTTTAGAAAAATCAAATCTGCAAAATTAAAACTTCATAAAGGAATAAATATTTTTTATGGAGATAATGCCGCAGGAAAAACAAGTATTTTAGAAGCATTATGGAGTTTTACGGGAGCAAAATCCTTCAGAGGCTCTAAAGATACTGATCTTATTTCTTTTGGC
Source organism: uncultured Oscillospiraceae bacterium (assembly GCA_949295415.1). GTDB lineage: Bacteria > Bacillota > Clostridia > Oscillospirales > Acutalibacteraceae > UMGS172. The sequence continues at coordinate 5,883 of CASFLA010000025.1, read as the reverse complement.
AGTGAAAAAGCAAGTATTAAATTATATTTTTTAGATAATGAAAGAGAACAGGAATGTATTATAAATATCGAAAAACATCGCGAAGCAATATTAAATGATGTTGAATACGGTCCTGCTTCAAAAATAGCGGGAAAAATAAATGCAATAGTTTTTTCTCCAATTGATTTAAATATTATAGAAAACGGTCCTGCCTTCAGAAGAAAATTTTTAGATACTGCAATTTGTCAATTATATCCCTCATATTTAGATATTTATAAAAAATATCTAAGGGCGGTTGAACAAAGAAATAAAATATTAAAAGATATAAAATATAATCCGATGCTTTTAGAATTTTTAGAGGATTTTGAAAATGAAATTTCATCTTTTGGAGCCCAAATTATTGATTACAGAGAAAAATTTATAGAAAAGCTTAATAAATATCTTCCAAATATTTATAATGGTATTTCTTTAGGAAAAGAAAAAATTGAGATTTTTTATGAAACTGATGCCGATAAACAAAAAGAAAAATTTAAAGAAAAATTAAAGCTTTTAAGAGATGAGGATATTAAGAATATATCAACATCAATAGGTCCTCATAGAGATGATATAGATATTAAAATAGATAGTATCAGCGCCCGATATTTTGGTTCTCAGGGTCAAAAACGTTCGGCGGCGATTGCTCTTAAATTAAGCGAATCTGAGGTTATTTATGAAATAACAGGTAAAAAACCCGTAGCATTATTAGATGATGTTATGAGCGAGCTTGATACTAACCGTCAGAATTACATTTTAAATCATATAAAAGATTGGCAGGTTTTTATAACCTGCTGTGATAAAGAAAATTTCAGTTCTTTAAAAGAAGGAAAAATTTTCGAGGTTAAAAACGGCGAGATATTCAGTTAGAGGTGATAGGTATTTATCTTCATTTAGGTCAGGATAAGGTTGTAAAATCTTCATCTGTTTTAGGTGTTTTTGATATGGATACCTCTACCGTTCAAAAAAATACCAGAACATTTTTAAATAAGGCAGAAAAAGAGGGAAGAGTTATAAATGTTTCCTTTGAACTGCCAAAATCTTTTGTTGTTTGCCTTGAAGAAGGCAAAATAATAATTTATATTTCCCAGTTATCAACTGCAACACTTGAAAAGCGAGCAGAGAATTTTAAAAGTATATTAGTTTAAAGCTTTGAGGTAAGGAGTTTAAAATGAGTAATGACATCAATACGCCTATAACCGAAAATTATGATGAAAATTCTATACAAGTTTTAGAAGGACTTGAAGCAGTCAGAAAACGCCCCGGTATGTATATCGGTTCGACCGGTGAGAGAGGCCTGCACCATCTTGTATATGAAATCGTCGATAACTCAATCGATGAGGCTTTGGCAGGCTTCTGCGATAAAATAACGGTTGAAATCCTTGATGACGGAATCATCAGAGTTGTAGATAATGGCCGTGGTATCCCTGTTGGTATCCATCCGCAAAAGGGTATTCCTACCGTTCAGGTTGTTTTCACTATTCTTCATGCAGGCGGTAAATTCGGCGGAAACGGATATAAGGTTTCCGGCGGTCTTCATGGCGTTGGTGCATCGGTTGTTAATGCGCTTTCATCATGGCTTGAGGTTGAAATTAAGGACGGAACTCATATCTATAAGCAAAGATATGAGAAAGGTGCCATTGCTACCGACCTTACAGTAATAGGTAATACTAAAGAAACAGGAACCACCGTTACCTTTAAGCCTGACCCCACAATATTTACCGATACCACTACTTACGATTACAATATTCTTATGAAGCGTCTTCGTGAGCAGGCATTTCTTAATGCAGGTATCAAAATTGAACTCAAAGATTTAAGAACTGATGTATTTGAGCCTAAGACCGACGAATTCTATTATGAAGGCGGTATTAAGTCTTATGTAGAGTTTTTGCTCGAAGGAATGAAGAAAGAGAGTCTTAACAGCGAGGTTATCTACCTTTCAACCGCAAAGGAAGACCAAACCGTTGAGATCGCGATGCTTTGGTCAACCGCTTATGATTCGAAAATAATGTCGTTCGCTAATACTCTATATACTGTTGACGGAGGAACTCATGAGCAGGGCTTCAGACAGAGCTTGGCTAACACCGTTAATAAATATGCTTTTGACTTTAAACATTTAAAAGAGGGCAATCCGAGATTAAAGGGCGAAGATATAATCGAGGGCTTGGTTGCTGTTGTTTCGGTAAAACTTGCAGACGCGCAGTTTGAAAGCCAGACAAAAGCAAAACTCGGTAATACTTCTATAGGAAAATTAGTCCGTGACCTTGTTAATGAAAAACTTTATGAATATTTAGGCGAGCATCCGCAGGAAGCAAAGATTATTATTGATAAATCAATTGCTTCTTCAAATGCCCGTGAGGCAGCTCAGAAAGCAAGAGATGCTTCTAGAAATAAAGCGGGAATAGGCGGAAAGACCAGAATGCCCGAAAAATTAACCGACTGTATTTCAGATGACCCCACAAAGACCGAAATTTATATCGTCGAGGGAGATTCTGCAGGCGGCTCGGCGGTTGAGGGAAGAAACTCAACCTATCAGGCAATTTTGCCTCTTTGGGGTAAAATGCTCAACGTTGAAAAAGCAAGAGATGATAAGGTTTACGGAAATGATAAGTTAACACCTGTTATTGTAGCCTTGGGCACAGGAATCGGTGAAAACTTTGATATCGAAAAGCTCCGTTACGATAAAATTGTTATTATGGCCGATGCTGACGTTGACGGTAGCCATATCAGAACACTTTTACTCACATTCTTCTTTCGTTATATGCCCGAGCTTATAGAAACCGGTCATATTTATTTGGCACAGCCTCCTCTTTACAGAGTTTCTAAAGGCAAGCAGCATTTTGATGCTTTTACCGATGAAGAAAAGGTAATGTATATTGAACAATTAGGCGGAACAGCAGATGTTCAGCGCTATAAAGGTCTTGGTGAGATGGATCCCGATCAGCTTTGGGAAACAACTCTTGACCCTGAGAGAAGAACAATGCTAAGAGTAACAATGGCAGATGCAGAAATAGCAGATGCAACCTTCACAATGCTTATGGGCGATGAGGTTGAACCCAGAAAGCAGTTTATCGAAGAAAACGCGGTATTTGCTACCGACCTTGATATTTAAGGAAAGGAGAGAGTAAAATGGCAAAACAGGAAAATGTTTATTGGCCCAGTAATGAAGAAACTCATATTGTGCCGGTAGAAATTGTTGATGAAGTTAAAAACAGTATGCTTCAATACGGTATGTCGGTGCTTGTAGGCCGTGCATTACCCGATGTTCGTGACGGATTGAAGCCTGTTCACAGAAGAATACTTTATACAATGTATGAAAACGGATTAACTCCCGATAAAGCCTACCGTAAATGCGCCGATACCGTTGGTTCGGTGCTGGGTCGTTATCATCCGCATGGCGATAGCTCGGTTTACGATGCTATGGTTCGTATGGCGCAGGATTTCTCTCTTCGCTATCCTTTGATTGACGGTCACGGAAACTTCGGTAATATTGACGGTTATCCTCCTGCGGCTTACCGTTATACTGAGTCAAAAATGAATAGACTTTCTCTTCATATGCTTGATGATATCGAGAAAGATACTGTTGATTTTATACCCAACTATGACGACCGTTTAAAAGAACCAACCGTTCTTCCCGTTCGTTTCCCTCAGTTGTTGGTTAACGGTTCATCCGGTATCGCTTTTGGTATGGCAACCGAGATTCCTCCGCATAACTTGGCAGAGGTTATTGACGGTATGTGCTGCCTTATCGATAACCCCGAGGCAGATTTATCGGAAATTTGCGAATTTATTAAGGGCCCCGATTTCCCGACCGGTGGTATCGTTATGGGCAGAGCGGGGATAAGAGCCGCTTATGCAACCGGGAAAGGCAAAATTATCGTTCGCGGAAAAGCTGAAATTGAAGAAAAACGCGACGGTAAATTCCGCATCGTTATAACTGAGATTCCCTATAAGGTAAGAAAGAAAGATCTTGTTAAAAAGATATATGATTTAGCCGCCGAAAAGCGCGTCGAGGGTATCGAAGATGTTGTTGACTACTCTTCAAAGAGAGATGGCGGTATCAGAATAGTGGTTGACATAAAACGCGATGCAAATCCGCAGGTTGTGCTCAATAAACTCTATTCTTATACTGAGCTTCAGACTACATTTGGTGCCAACTTAATCGCCATTGTTAACGGCAAACCGCAGATATTAACACTTAAGGAAATGTTGCAGAACTGCATAGATTTCCAGTGTGAAATCATTGAACGCAGAACCCGTTTCGATATGAAAAAGGCGCAGGAGAGAGCCCATATTTTAGAGGGCTTGAAGGTTGCTCTTGATTTCATCGATGAAGTGGTTAACATAATCAGAAGCAGCAAGACTATCCCAGAGTCAAAGGACCGTTTGTCTGAGAGGTTTGGATTAGATGATATTCAGACTACCGCAATCGTTCAGATGCAATTAGGAAAACTCGCAGGAATGGAAAAACAGAAGATTGAAGATGAACTTAAAGAGAAATATGAGTTCATAAAAGAATGTATGGAAATTCTTGCCGACCACAAAAAAATTCTCGATATTGTTAAGACAGAGTCGCTCAATCTCAGAGATAAGTATGCCGATGAGAGAAGAACAGAGATTTCGGCGGTTTCGGGTGAGGTTGATATTGAAGACCTTATTCCCCGCGAGGAATGCGTTCTTACTAAAACCGTTAGCGGTTATATTAAGAGATTGCCTTCTGATACCTATTCAACTCAACATAGAGGCGGTAAGGGTATTACCGGTGTGACAACCCGCGAGGGCGATATCGTTGAGAATATGTTTACCTGCTGTTCGCATGACTATATTCTCCTCTTTAGTAACCTGGGTCGTCTATATAGAATTAAGGCATACGAGATTCCCGAGGGAAGCAGAACCTCAAAGGGTATGAACCTTGTAAATATTCTGCCGTTAATGCCTGAGGAGAAGATTATAAACATTCTCCCGCTGGATGATACGATTGACCTTGATAATCCGTTCTCGGTTTGTATGATTACCAAGAAGGGAACTATCAAGAGAACTAATATCAGCGCGTTTAAGAATGTTCGCAAGACCGGTATTATTGCAATCAACATCGAGGAAGACGATGAGTTGGCTTATGTTTGCAGAACCTTGGGCAATCAGGAATTGCTTGTTGCAACCAAGAAGGGCTACTCGATTAGGTTTGATGAAAATAATGCAAGAGAAATGGGCAGAACCGCAAGAGGCGTTCGAGCAATCAAGCTCCGCGAGGGCGATGAGGTTGTGGGAATGACCGTTTGCGAAGAGGGTAAAGAGTTGCTAACCGTTACCGAAACCGGCTACGGAAGAATCAGCAGCTTTGATGATTATCGCTTGCAGACAAGAGGCGGTAAGGGTATTACAAACTACCGCACCGCAAAATACGGCGATGTTGCCGCAGTTATAACCGTTACCAATGAAAACGATGTTATTATAATCACATCGGCAGGTATAATTATCCGCGTTCCCGTTGAGGAAATCAGCAGATTCGCGCGTCCGGCAAAGGGTGTCAGAATAATGAGGGTCAAATCCGAAAATGGAGAGAAGATTCTCTCGGTTGCCTCGGCTATGCATGATTCGGAGGAGGTTACCGACCACCCCGAAGCTGCAGAGGCAGATGCCGCAGATGTGGGCGAACCTGATGAACCTGATGAACCTGCAGAACCCGAAGCAGAAGAAACAGAAGAATAAACAAAACACCTCGGGCAAATAAGCAGGGTTGCTAAGGACAGTTGTTATTACTAAAAACGGAATTTGGCACACAAATTCCCTGCTTGTGGCAGTATAAGACAAAACTACCCGAAGAAGAGAAAACAAAACTCTTTTTCGGGTAGTAATTTTTTTAGTGATATT
>CASFLA010000024.1 GCA_949295415.1 uncultured Oscillospiraceae bacterium | reverse complement strand
CCCTATATCCCATGCGGTGTTCTCGCATATCCATTATAACACCTATTTTGAATTCTGCACTATATTTTTGCTGTATTGTACCTCTTTTTGACATAAAAATATGCACCTCCAAAAGTGTCTAACTTTTGGGGTGCATATCATTTCACAGCGGGGTTGTTTTATGACCTTTGTTTTTGCATTTTAAGCCAAGAAATCAGGGCGAATACCGTAATATCTTCAAAAATAGAAGCATCCGCCTACACATCTTCAAAGACCTAACGATGTGCAACGGATGCTTTTAGCATCTTACTACTCGGTGGCAGTTTATCTTTATAATTCTTCCTCTTGAAGAGGGATTGTTTTCTTTGTGTTTTTAATGGTAAAGGAATTGATTGTATAGTAAGCGGCGAAAACTCCGCCTGCTAAAAGCGCGGGAACGGGAACGGCGGTAACACTGACATGGCTTCCTGCGGTAAAGATAAAGGCTAAAAACTCAGGGACTGCCGAGACAAAACAGAGCGTTGATGCCGCAAGACCCAAGCAATAGAAAATTTTAAAGGTTGTTCTGTTTGCGATACCCGACTCGATTTTGCCAAAGGTGGACGAAAACAAAAGGCAGAGAACAACCGCAAAAATTTCATAAACCATTCTAACTCTTAATGGTCTCTCGGTATAGAAAATATAGGTCATAATCATCTGGGCTAGCCAAAATGCGATAAGCAACAGCGCGCAGGGCTTAGGGAACTTATAATCGAAAACTGCTGAAGCGGCGAAAAGAAAGCAACTGAAGCCTGCGGCAAGGGAGAGAATAAAAATTGCCTTTCCACCGGCAAAGCCTGAAACTAAAGCATCAGCTCCCGCCATAATATAAAGAACACCGGAAATTGCGCTTGCCGCAAATCCGAACCAACCCTTATTTATAACCGTTTTAGGCTTGCGGGTTGAGATAAGCGCGTTTCCGCAGGTATATAAAAGGAACAACACGCAAATAACGGGCGAGATAACATTAAAGGCGGTATGCCCTTTAGTCAGAAAGCAGTTATCATCTGTAAAAAATATTATTTGCAGAGTTCTTAAAACCGTCAGCAATATATTTGTTAAAATATAGAGCTTCGTTATAAATTTGAGTTTCAAATTGAAACCTCCTATATGTAATCAAAAGCACAAGCTTCGCATATAATTTAATTGCACCGATTAAATTTTATTGCAAATTCTCACTGTTGTCAATGCTTTTGTAGTTTTAAAATGAGAAAGGAAACGGAATATGAAAGGGATATATATTTTTTCTATTGGTTTGATGCTTTTTTCAATGGTTATGTTTCCGCTTTTTTCAATGGAGAAAACCGTTGTACCTGAGGTGCCAACAGATTTAGATGAAACAAAAAAGGTTAAAATATATATAACTGATGAGGGAAAAATTGAGGAAATTTCTTTGCTCCAATATATATGCGGGGTTGTAGGTATGGAGGTTCCCGCTGAAAATCATAAGGAAACCTTAAAGGCTCAGGCGGTTGCAGCTTATACATATTATCTTTATAAAAGCGCAGAAAATACCGATAAGGATTATGATATAACCGATAGTCCTAAAACCGATCAGGCTTATATTTCTGATTTGGCGGCAAAAACTCTCTGGAAAGATAACTATGAGAATTACACTAAAAAGATTACCGCTGCGGTTAAAGAAGTTTTCGGAGAATATATTGCTTTCGAGGACAAACCTATTTTAGCGGTTTATCATGACATTTCGGGTGGCAGAACCGAGTCGGCAGAAAACATCTGGGGCAAGGCGTATCCCTACCTCGTTCCTGCCGAAAGTGTTGGCGACGTTTTAAGCTCAAACTATTTAAGCAAGGTGACCTTGAAGCCGGCAGAAGTTGAGGAAAAACTAAAGTCCGCCGAGATAAGCATTCCCGAGAATTTAGAGGCAGGGGACTGGTTTAGCGATATCAAGCGTTCGGAATCGGGAACGGTGCTAACCGTATCGGTTGCGGGAACTGAGCTTAAAGGAACCGAAGTGAGAAGCCTTTTTGGACTTAAAAGTGCAAATTTTGAGGTTGCGTATTCTGAGGAAAAATTTATATTTACGGTAAAAGGGCATGGGCATTTGGTTGGAATGAGCCAATGCGGTGCGGAATTTATGGCAAATCAGGGAAGCTCGTATGAAGAAATACTGCTTTGGTATTATAAAGGCTGCAAAATAAAAAAAGCTTGAGTGCTCTAAACGCCCACGTCCCATTAAGGAAATACTGCCCTATGGGGCGTGGGCGAAGCATTCAAGCCTTTTGGTTATTCGATTGGAAGTAAAACAAAGTAATCAATTTCTTTTTCGGTTGCATTATATCTTGAAACAACCATTCTCTTGCCGCTTTCGTTCTTAATAATATTAAAT
>CASFLA010000023.1 GCA_949295415.1 uncultured Oscillospiraceae bacterium | reverse complement strand
CTTGCGACTTTCCTCACAAAATACATCCGGATCAATATCTCCATGAAAAGCCCACACCGACGCCTTAATTCTTCCCGCATTCCAATACATTCCGCCACCGCAGCAGATGATTGCTTTTTTGAATACGGTATTTTTTGACATCAGCATTTGCCATGCGGCATAGCCACCCATACTCACACCGGAAATAAAGATTTTGTCCTTATCTACAAAAGGAAGCGAAATCAAATAATCCACCAGCGCCGTAAGCTGTTCAAACACATCAAACCAAGAATCAGCATTGCACTGCGGCAAAAACATTACAAACGGAAATTCTTCCGATGAGACAGCATAATTCATTATTGCCTGTTTTCTCAGCACGTTTGCATCCTCGCCGCGTGAACCGGCACCGTGTAAATGAATAATTACGGGGTACTTATTCTGTGAACAAAAGCCTTGCGGACGACATTCCAGATAATTTATTTTGCAAAATGATTTAAGTTCAACATCCATCATTTCTTTAAAACCCTTTTATAATTTTCACCTATTTTGTCCCAGAGCTTAATGGGATCGGGAGCGGCAACGCTCGTGCCAAGACCTCCGCGGTAGGTCCAAGTTGCAAGACGGTCAACGCCCATACTCTCGTAGAGGTCAACTACCTTATCTATCTGCGAGAAGTCCTCGGGCTGTGCGTTGTAGCCCATGAGCCAACGTTCAGACTGCTTACCGTATTTCTTTGCGATACGAACGGTTCGCTCGGTAATCTCCTTGAAGAAGCTTTCGGGGAGAGACCAGTTGATGATCGTAGTAGAGAATACGTCAAAGTAAGGACAAGCCGCAACCATTTCCCAATTGTCATAGCCGCGAAGCTCGGTCACGTAATATGTATTCTTTGTTGCGTGTACGCAGCAGGTTATTTCAAGGTTGGGATTTACCTCCTTGAGCGCCTTGGAGCAATCCGCAAGAGTTTTGAGAGCTTCACGCCATCTGAACTGCTTTACGTCATCGTTCATAAACTTGGGCATCTCATAGCCATAGTAGTCCTCAAATTTTTTCATGCACTCGGGACATCTGCATGCCCAGTCGTCACCCGCACCACCTGTGATAGATGCATAGGATTTGGGGTATGCGTAGTGAGGCTCATCCCAGAAAAAACCGTCAACCTCTGTCTCTCTTGCGAGCTTTAAACAGATGTTAGTGAAGTAGTCGCGGAAAGAATTTGTGTTGAAGCAAGCGGCGTTGAGAACTTCTCCCGTGTATGCCGAAACCTGTCTGTGATGAATATTGTTCTGCAAGAACAAGCTGACCTGCTCACCGCCAAAGTATTTTCCAATGCCCCAGGTGTCCGCGATACAACGAAGTCCAACCTTGTGCGCGGTCTTTACGATATTGTTGATGTTGGGAAACCAGAAATCCATATCGAATTCGGTAATAGCAAGAATGACTGTGTCACAGCCGTGCTCCTTCATTTCGATGAAATCCTTTTCCGCGTGCTCTACGTAGTTAAATCCGTAGTAGCTTACTGCTGTGTGTTTGATAGACATACTTTTTCTCCCTCTATATCTGTATTTTAAAATTACTAAAGACAGCCAACGTCAAATTCAGCCCAGCCCGCCTTTGCGCAGTCGCCGTCAATAGGTATTACCTTGCGTAAAAGCGCGGTTTGGGTATTCATTGTAAGCATCTTGTGTTTTTCAATGCTCTCAAATCCGCATACTCCCATTAGCGTAACGTAAATCATATCTCCCCATATGAATATACGCCGTCCAATGTTAAGACAAGAATGAGCGGTTGCTTTTACGTCTGACGAAAAAAACAAATCTTCCTTCTTTTTGATTAGATTTTGAGGATTAAATATCACAAGATTCTCCTGTCTTTTTTCTATATTATAGTATGAAGCAAAAAAAGAAAACCTCGTTTTTATGCACAAAGGTGGACTTTTTAGTCAATATGTGCTATAATAAAGCTGAGGTGATAAATTATGATATACAATTTTGAAGACTTATCCTTTAAAATTTTAACGGTTGATCGCTTTATACATAAGGAAGGCTTTTTTGAGGTAAACGCACGCCCTTTTTCTGCATTTTCGTTTCGTGTAAGCGGATCGGGGGCTTTTGAAATAGGCAATAAGCGCTTTATCACTAAAAAAGGAGACGTGTTATTTTTACCTGCAAATATGCCGTATAAAGTAGAATATTCTAGCAGTGCAAGCATTGTCGTTCATTTTGAACACTGTAATTATTTCGAGCCGGAAAATATTTGCTTGGAAAATATCGCAACGATCGGACTGTTGTTTAACAATCTGCTGGAGTCCTGGAACGGTCAACGTTCGGTAAATCAATCAAAATCCATCATTTATAAGATTCTTGAAAAAATCGAAAAGGATCAAAGAAGCTCTCTCGAGGATAGCACCTTTTCTCGTTGCGTTAGTTATATAGACGAACATTTTCGCGAGCCTGAATTAGATATAAATACGGTGCGCAACGTCGGATTTATTAGCGCGTCGAGTCTGCAAAGATCGTTTAATGCGCATTTTGGTATGTCTCCAAAGCAATATCTGCTCAAGCTCAGAATGAATCATGCGTTGGAGCTTTTGGTAGAGAATGTGCTTTCTGTTAAGGAGATCGCCTTTGCTTGCGGCTTTAATGATGAAAAATATTTTTCAAGAGTATTCAAAAGTAAATACGGATATCCGCCGTCTCAGATGCAAAACAATATGTTTGTGTAAGAATTAAAAAATCGAGCCGAAAAAAGCTTAGATACTACTGTTCGGCAAGCGGTTTGAAATAAATAGTTTACAAATAATTCATAAAGTAGTATAATTAAATTACCAAATTTAAAAAGAGATAGAGAATTATGAAAAAACCGCATATCGCAGTCAGAATTATAACTGGAATTTTTGCAACAATCTTTTGTATTTTGTTTGTTTTAGTGTCTTTTACTGCTGTTTTAACAGGAACTGTTTCCTCGATGACCCAGCCTAAAACAATCGTTAAATTTGTTGAACAGATTGATTTTGTTGAGATTTTTGGCGATGCGATGGGCGTCTCTGATTCATCCGGGGAATCGGGAATACCGGCTGAATTGATTAATGAATTCAAGGAAACTGAATTTGCTAAAACCGTTATTTCAAGCTACACTGAGGGTATTGTAGCCGCAGTTAAGGGCGAAGAAATCCCTGATTCTCTTTCAGAAACAGAGTTGCTTCAGTTAATTGACGATAATCTTGATGATTTGGTTGGAATGGTTAAGGAATATGCGCCCGAAGAAGCCGTGCAGGAATTATCCGAAGAAGAGTTAAAATCCTTTGTTAAAGAGGGAATAGGCGAGTTTGCAAAACAACTTCCCACTGTTAAAGAGGTTGTAACAATGGCTAAGGTTGAGGAAATTATTCCCGCTGAGGCCAAGGTTCTGTTTGGACCAACCTTAACTATTTCATTAGCAGTTGTTGCATTGGTTCTCGCAGGCATTATCTATGCTTTGCGTTTTTGGCGTTTCGGCGGATTTATGTGGATTGGCGTAAGCTTTGTTATTACGGCATTACTTGTTGGTGCTTTATCCTTTGGAAGTGGTATGATTTTGCCGGCTATAAAGGCGGGTATGGGAGAAATGGGAGCACTTCTTGATACAGGTGCTTTGATTATCACAGGCCAGCTTAACACCGCTTTAATAGTTTTAGTAGTAACCGCAGTTCTTTTTATTGCAGGTTACATTGTTCTTTACAATTTGGTTGTTAAAAAGAAAATTGCCGCAGCCGCTGCACAGGCGAAAATTGAAGAGCCTGTAGTTGAGCTTCCTGTAGAGGCATCTGCAGAAGAATCAGTTGTAGAGGCAGAAGAAGTAAAAGAAGAAACTGCCGAATAATTACATAAATAATATACAAAAGGAGCTGTCAGTTGACAGTTCCTTTTATTATTTTTTTTTATTGAAAAAGATTATTAGATGTGATAAAATTATGTGGAAATAATTTTTGGGTGGTCTATATGGGCAGACAAGCGAAAAAATACATAGTTAAACCGGTTTTAGCGGCGCTGTTTTTAGCACTGGGAATGGTTTTGCCGTTGCTTACAGGGCAGATAAAGGAAATCGGAGATTCGCTTTTGCCGATGCATATTCCCGTTATGCTCTGCGGCTTGGTTTGCGGTTATAAATATGGTGCGGAAATTGGTTTGGTTTTGCCGTTTTTGAGGTCATTGATTTTTTCAATGCCACCCATTTATCCCAATGCGGTCTGGATGGCGCTTGAGCTTGCAACCTATGGTTTAGTGATCGGCTTTATTTATATGAAGCTAAGCAAAAGCAAATTATCAATGTATATTGCGCTGATAGCAGCCATGATAGTGGGCAGAATTGTTTGGGGCATTTCAAAAATGCTTTTATTAGGGCTTTCTGCTTCGGCGTTTTCGCTATCCGCGTTTATTACGGGCGCATTTATCGATTCTGCTTTGGGTATAGCATTGCAGCTTTTAATCGTTCCGCCTTTGGCAACGCTTATAAACAGATTGATTCGTAAATAACACAGGAGTAAATATAATGGCAGTAGTTAATTTTCCGTTTGGAAAAGAAAAAATAGCATATAATTTTAAAGATAATGAGCTTAAAGCGGTTCTGGTATCATCTATAGAAGAGTATGAGCCAAAACTTTCAGAGGACGAGCTTGTATCAGAAGCTTTAAGCAATCCGGTTGACTCTTTGGGACTGGCTGAACTTTCAAAAGATAAGAAGAAAATAGTTATTATTGCGAGCGACCATACCCGTCCTGTTCCAAGCAGGGTTATTATGCCTAAAATGCTCGCGGAAATAAGAAGATATAATAAGGATGCCGATATTACCATTCTTATCGCAACGGGTTGCCATAGAGGAACAACCAAGGACGAGCTTATAAATAAGTTTGGCGAAGAAATCGTAAAAAATGAAAAAATTTATATTCATGACTGCGATGATCAAGATATGCTAGTAAATATCGGAAAGCTTCCTTCGGGTAGTGATTGCGAAATAAACAAGCTGGCAATAGAAGCCGATTTACTTGTTGCCGAAGGTTTTATTGAACCGCATTTCTTTGCAGGCTTCTCGGGCGGCAGAAAGAGCGTTTTGCCGGGTGTTGCGGGAAGAACAACCGTGCTTGGCAACCATTGCTCTGAATTTATCGCGGATGAAAATTCGAGAACCGGCATTTTGGATAACAATCCAATTCATAAGGATATGCTTTGGGCGGCAGAAAATGCCAAGCTTAAATTTATTGTTAACGTTGTTTTAAATGCGGATAAAAAGGTTATTTTTGCTACTGCCGGCCATCCTGCTTCGGCTCATAAAAAGGGAACAGATTTTTTATCTGAGCTTTGCGGAGCAAAAGCCGTTCATTCCGATATTGTTATTTCTACTAACGGCGGATATCCTTTGGACCAAAACGTTTATCAGTCGGTAAAGGGAATGACAGCGGCAGAGGCAACCGTTAAAAAAGACGGTGTTATTATAATGCTTGCCAGCGCTGATGATGGTATCGGTGGCAATGATTTCTATGAGCAGATGGCAGAAGAGGAATCCTTGGAAAAAATAATGGAAAAGGTTTTGAAAAGGGGAAGAAATGAAACCCTGCCTGACCAATGGATGACTCAGATATTAACTAGAATTTTGCTAAATTCGAAAATTGTTTATGTGTCTAATGCTCCTGATGAAATAATTGAAAAAATGCATATGATTCCTGCAAATACTATCGATGAGGCAATTATAAAAGCAAAGAGAATTCTTAACAAAGATGATGTTACAATAACCGCTATACCCGATGGTGTATCGGTGTTTGTAAAAAGATAATTTGGGTGTGGGGTGGTTTTATGAATATGGTTTTGTTAACTGCGTTAGGCGTTGGCGGTGCAACCATTTTTGGTGCTATCTTGGGTCTGATGTTTAAAAATATCAGCCATAAATTCAGCGATATAATATCTTCCTTTGCGGCAGGTGTTATGCTTGCGGCTGCGGTAATTGGTTTAATTTTGCCAGCGATTGAGAATGGCGGCAAATACGGAGTAATTGTAACCATTGCAGGAATTTTCTGCGGTGCTCTTTGTGTCAACCTTATTGACAAGTTGGTTCCTCATCTTCATAAAATGACGGGAGTCGATAGTGAATCGCACCCGGAGATGCAGCAGCAACTTGACCGCGTTTTGCTCTTTGTTATCGCTATCGGAATTCACAACTTGCCTGAGGGCTTGGCGGCAGGTGTTGGTTTTGGAACAGGTAATACCTCAGATGCTTTAACCATTGCAAGTGGCATTGCACTTCAGAATATCCCTGAGGGAATGGTTATTATAGCGCCTATGCTTGCGGCAGGTATAAGCAAAGGAAAAACTTTTTTAATTGCCGCCTTAACAGGTGCGGTTGAGGTTGTAGGAACTTTTATAGGATATCTTGCAGTAAGCGTTTCCACTGCTATTTTACCCTTTGCCCTTGCTGTTGCGGGTGGAACAATGCTTTATGTTATCAGTGATGAGGTCTTGCTTGAAACCCATGCTCATGGCTCTGAAAGAGAAGCAACTTATGCGTTGCTGGCAGGATTTAGCTTCTTGCTTGTATTTGATGTTCTTTTTGGTTAATTTTGTTATTTTGGGTAATACTACCTATAAAATATATAAGGAGGCTTTAATTATGAAATATGTTTGCGATGTCTGTGGATATGTTTATGATGAGGAGTTAGGCGACCCCGATAACGGTGTTGCTCCCGGCACAAAATGGGAAGATGTTCCTGAAGACTATGTTTGCCCTCTCTGCGGCGTATCTAAAGATAATTTTTCAAAAGAATAAAGAATGGGGCTTGTGGTTGACGCAAGCCCTATTTTTTATTCTAATTCAAGCCATATTTTCTAATTCTAATTTATTGACATGCAATATTATTTTATGATAATATAAATTCGATTAAATTTTTGAATTGGAGTGTAATAATGGCAAAAAGAATAGCACTTATAGCTCATGATAATATGAAACCGACAATGATTGATTGGTGTATTAAAAACCGTGAGGCTTTATCTCGCCACTTTTTAAGCGGAACAGGAACTACTGCGGCCAAAATAACCGAAGCCACAGGCCTGCCCGTTTTTGCATATCTCAGCGGTCCTATGGGCGGTGACCAGCAGATTGGCGCTAAGGTTGCGGCAGGGGAGATTGATATTATTATATTTTTCTCTGACCCTCTATGTGCAATGCCACATGACCCTGATGTTAAGGCGCTGCTCAGAATTGCTCAGGTTTATGATGTGCCCATGGCCAATAATAAATCAACCGCAGATTGCATTTTAAAATCGCTCATGTAATAATTGTTTATTCATCGATTTACATAATTATGCCCATAGTGAGATGTTAAAAGGAGATTGGTAAATGAGTATTTTTGATGTGTTCACTTTATTTGGTGGACTTGCATTCTTCCTCTTTGGTATGAACGTAATGTCGAGCGGTCTTGAGAAGATGACCAATGGCGGATTAGAGAAAACCTTACGCGGCGCTACTAAGAGCAAGTTTTTATCTCTTGTGATTGGTGCAGCTATAACAATTGCAATTCAGTCTTCCTCGGCGCTTACCGTTATGTTGGTTGGTCTTGTTAACTCAGGAATTATGATGTTTAATCAGACCATCGGTGTTTTAATGGGTTCAAATATCGGAACTACCCTTACTGCTTGGATACTTAGCCTTGCAGGCGTTGAGGGTGATTCTATTTGGCTTAAAATGTTAAAGCCTGAAAATTTTGCTCCTATTGTTGCATTTATCGGCATTGCATTGATAATGCTCTCTAAAAAGGAAAAATCAAAGAGCATTGGCAATGTTTTAGTTGGCTTTGCAATTTTAATGTATGGTATGACGCTTATGTCTAAATCTATGGAGCCGCTTTCTGAAATGCCCGAGTTCCAGCGCTTGCTTACTGCATTTAAAAATCCGTTCCTTGCAGTTATCTTTGGCGCAGTATGCACAGGTATTATTCAGAGCTCTGCCGCATCGGTTGCAATTTTGCAGTCCTTCTCTATAGGCGGAGGTATAACCTATGGAATTGCTATCCCTATTATTATGGGTCAGAATATAGGAACCTGTGTAACTGCTTTGTTAGCAAGTATCGGTGTTAACAAAAATGCTAAAAAAGTTGCAGTTGTTCATTTATCATTTAATATAATCGGAACCATAATTTTCTTGATTCCTTTCTGCATTTTCTATTATGTATTTGATTCAGCGTTGCTTGACAGAAAGATTTATCCCTTTGAAATTGCTATTGTGCACAGTATTTTTAATATTGTAACAACCTTTATTCTCCTGCCCTTTACTAAGCAACTTGAAAAGATTACTAACTTTGTTATTAGAGATAAGGATGAAAATGCTCAGCAGAATGCTTTGCTTGATGAGCGCCTTTTAACCGTTCCTTCCTTTGCGGTTGCAAACGCTTTTGAAGTTGTTTCTGATATGGCCGATACCGCAGACAAGGCTTTCTATAAAGCGGTTGGCTTGCTTGAAAAGTTTGATGAAACCGAGGAAGCAGAGGTTATAGGCCTTGAGCAGAAGCTTGACACCTATGAGGATAAGGTCGGAACATATATGATTAAGCTGAATAAAACTGAGCTTGCCGATGCTGATTCTAAGGTTGCGACTAAGATTTTGCATACTATAAATGACTTTGAGCGTATTGGCGACCACGCTAAAAATATTGTAAATGTCGCGACAGAAATAAATGAGAAAAATATTTCCTTCTCTAAGGACGCCAAAGCAGAGCTTTCGGTTCTTACAAGAGCACTTGTTGATATCGTTGGTATGACAACCAAGGCCTTTAAAGAGAGTGACCTTGAGGCCGCTGCATCGGTTGAGCCTTTAGAGCAGGTTATCGATTCTCTTATTGCATCGGTTAAGAGCCGCCATGTTGAACGCTTACAGCGCGGTGAATGCACAATAGAGCTTGGCTTTATCCTTACTGATCTTATTACCGACTATGAGCGCGTATCTGACCATTGCTCCAATATCGCAGTTGCTGTTATAGAATCGCAGCATGGAACCTTTGATACCCATGAGTATCTCGATGATATTAAGCATAACAGCGGAACATTTGAACTCCTTTACCGTAAATACGAAAAGGAATATAGCCTGAAATAATTAAAAACCACCCAAGAACGCCCAGAAGTAAAGGAAATACTGCCCTATTGGGCGTGGGCGAACGCTTGGGTGGTTTTAGTTAATAAAGGAGAGGTATTATGCCGGGCCCTATAACTCATCTTAAAGCCGCTTACATATTCGGAGAAATCTCAGAAATTAAAGATAAACCTCAGCTGTATCTTGGCGCAATAGTTCCGGATAGTGTTAATGTTTACGGCCACGCGCCCATGAATAAGCGTTGGCCAGCGCATTTAAGAAATGCCAACCTCAATATTTGGCTTAGCAACGCTAAAGCCTTTTATAATGAAAATAAGGGTAAAATAAGCGAAGAATATTTATTAGGTTATATTCTGCATATTGTAACCGATATAGTTTGGGATAAGTATTTTGATGATAAGCTTTACGCCCTTATTTCAGAACCTCTGGGGGAGAACAAGAAAACTGCAAGGTGGAATGAAATATACGGCTTTGAGCAAAAGCAGTTGAATTTGCCTTGGGCTGATGAAATGCTAAAAAGCTTAAAAGAGGCAAGGCCGCTTGCAATATCAACCTTAACCGAGGATATTATTGCTGTAATGAAGCAGTCCGTTTTAGATAATGATATTTCTAAAGGCACAGAACCGCAGGTTTTAAACGATGATTTTATGAATCCCTTTTTCATAAAAGTGGTTGAAGTAATGCAAAATCTAATAAAAAACTGATATTTTTCTAAAAAATCAACGCTGTTTTCAAGCCAAAAGTGGAGGAAGTTACCTTTTTTGGCAAAAAACGGCGTTTTTTAACCCCAAAAACACGGTTTTGGGGATTAAATGTTACTGTAGTTCACAAAATTTTGTTTGGTTGCACAATTTTTTTTAAAAATTTAACTGTCGAAAACCTCAAAAAAGGGCAAAAATTACAAGTTTGTAACTTATTTTTAACCGTTTTGTAATGTTTGTTTTCGTCATTTTGCACAAACGCTATCCACCTGGGGTGGTTGACTTATCGGCATTTTTGCATATAATTGACTTATCGCGTTCCTTTTGGCGCATAATATTGTTGCGCCTAAAAATTACGATAGGAGAAATTTATGCTCAAGAAACGATTAAGTTGGACACTTGCCCTCTTAAAAAGAATCTTCAGTAAAAAGTTTTCGGTAAGAGTTGTTCTTGCTGTTGCTTCAGCCGTTGCAATTCTTTGTAGCTTTGTTGCAGTTGATGCTTATACCGTTATTGACGGCGACCGCCGCTATGATATTAAGACCTATGCTAAGGAGCCTGCTGATGTTTTGGATGCAGCCGGAATAAACCTTAATGAAGGCGATATCTTAGAGTATGAGGTTACCCAGGGCAGAACCACCATTTATATTGACAGAACATTTTCAACTAATATAACATTCGAAACCAAGCTTGCAGCAAAAGAAATTGCATACTCTGCAGTTATGTTTGCCGATGATTTAATGTTTGGCTCTTCGCAGACTGTTACCGATTTGGAAGAGGCGTTTACTTCGGAAAACGGTCTTCCCAATGAATGCGAAATCGAGTATGTTTATGAAACTGTTACCCAACCCGTTAAATTCAAGTATAAAACTGTTTACAGCAAAAATCTTTTAAAGGGCGAAACCAAAGTAACCGCAGGTGAAAACGGTGAAAAGGAAGTTACCTATTTAAAAAAGATGATTAACGGAATGGTTGTTTCAACCGAAAAGAGCAGTGAAAAGGTAACAAAGGCTGCGGTTAATCAGGTTGAAACCATAGGAACAAGAGTTCAGCTCAGCTCATCTCTTGCGGTTATGACAAGTGATGATGTTAAGGCAATTTCAACCCTTAAGCCTAATACCCCCATTGAGCTCGACAAAAATGGTCAGCCTATTAAGTATGCTAATGTTATAACAGGTAAGGCATCGGCTTACTGCGGTTGCTGTGATGGCAATTCTACTGCTTGTTTTGGCGAGAACTCGGCCCGTCCCGGCTATGTTGCGGTTAATCCTAAGCAGATTCCTTACGGAACCAAGCTTTATATTGTTTCGGCAGACGGCAAGAAGGTTTACGGCTATGCTATTGCAGCCGATACCGGCGGTTTTGCCAAAAACGGCAGCAACCGTGTTGTCGATCTTCGTATGCCCACAGGTTCAAAGTGCCGTTGCGGCAGTGACTGGGGCGTTAGAAAAGTTAACGTTTATATTTTAGAATGATAAAAAACAGGATAGGCGAATGCCTATCCTGTTTTAACTATTATTTTTTTGGAGGAGAAAATGGCGGCTAAGGGTAATATGTTTGAAAAGATAGTTCTGTTTTGTGCGTTTTTAATATTTGCGGCCATTATTGTCTTCTTTGCGGTTGATTATAACTCGGTTGATGAGAACAATGCTTCCTCAGGGACCGTTTCCTTGCAGTATTTAACCTCGTCTAAGGCGCCTTATCAGTCACAAAGCTCAGAGGCGAACAGTTCAGTAACATCGTCAAAAGCGCAAATCTCAGTCGTTAATATAAATACTGCAACTAAGGCAGAGCTCGATTCCTTGCCCGGTATTGGCCCATCTAAAGCAGAGGCAATAATAACCTATCGCGAAACTGTTGGCAGATTCAACACTATTGAGGATGTTAAAAATGTCAAGGGTATCGGCGATAAAACATTCCAGAATCTTAAAGATTACATAACGGTAAAATAAAACCACGGTGCGATACCGTGGTTTTTGTTTTATACATTGAACAGGAAATGAACAACATCTCCGTCTTTCATAACATATTCCTTGCCCTCGCTTCTAAGGAGGCCTTTTTCTCTTGCAGTGATAAGTGCTTTATCATCTTTACCGCAGGCGATAAGGTCATCAAAGTGAACAACCTCGGCTCTGATAAAGCCCTTTTCAAAATCACTATGGATTTTTCCTGCTGCCTGAGGAGCTTTGGTTCCTTTTTTTATAGTCCAGGCTCTAACCTCGGGCTGACCTGCGGTTAAATAGGAAATAAGACCAAGCAGGGAATAGCAGGTTCTGATAAGGCGGTCAAGACCTGAGTTTTGAAGGCCTAATTCCTCCAAGAACATTTGTTTTTCTTCCTCGTCCATTTCGGCAATATCTGCTTCTAATGAAGCGCAAATCGGCAATGTTTCGGCGCCCTCTAAGAGCGCTAATTCTTTAACGATGCTATAGCGCTCATTTGAATCAATTCCGCCTTTAAAATCATCCTCGCTCATATTACAAGCATAAATGACTGGCTTTGAGGTTAAAAGCTCAATAGTTGAAAGAATAGCGGCTTCGTTTTCATCGGTTTTAACTGAACGGGCAGTTTTACCGGCTTCAAGCTCTAATATAAGACGAGAAATGAAGTCAACCTCTGCCTGATATGATTTATCGCCCTTTAAAGCTTTCTTTGCTTTATCTAAACGGCGCTCTAAAATCTCAAGGTCGGAAAGGATAAGCTCAAGGTTTATTGTTTCAATATCTCTTTTTGGGTCAACCGAGCCCTCAACATGAATAATATCATCGTTATTAAAGCAACGAACAACATGAACAATGGCGTCAACCTCTCTTATGTGAGAAAGGAACTTGTTTCCCAAGCCTTCACCTTTAGAAGCACCTTTAACAAGGCCTGCAATATCAACAAACTCAATAACTGCAGGAGTAAACTTCTGCGGATGATACATTTCCGCCAATATATCAAGACGTTTATCCGGCACGGAAACCATACCAACATTAGGCTCAATAGTGCAAAAAGGATAGTTTGCAGACTGAGCGCCTGCATTGGTAATAGCATTAAAAAGGGTGGATTTGCCAACATTGGGCAATCCAACGATACCTAGTTTCATAATTTTTGCTCCAAAATCAAAGTTTATTTTTGAATTATATTATTTTTTGGAAGCAATTTCAAGATAATATTAAAAAAATAACTTTATTTTGCTAAATAAAGAAATTTTCTCTTTAAAAAGAATTATAAATGTAGTATAATTTATTATGAAATTTTATGTTCAAATCAAAAAAACGGGGGATGATAAAACTATGAGATCGCCATTTTCTGTTTCTTTGGCGAAAATTATTAAGAATTTCCATCTTGAAACTGTTTATCTGCCGCAAGATGCTGACGGTATTTATATTTCAAGCGTCGAAGTAAACCGTCCGGGTCTTCAGCTTTGCGGTTTTTATGAGTATTTTGATAACGCAAGAATTCAGATTATCGGTAAAAGCGAGGAGGGCTATCTTAATGAGTTTGGCTCTGCTGAATACGAGAAAAGGGTTAATGAGTTTTTTAATAAAAAACCTGCAACCGTTATAATCTCAAGAGATTTGCCTGTTACCGATGTTATGAAGGCCGCCGCAGAAGCTAACGAGGTTCCTTTGCTCAGAACCTCTGATGCAACCTCTGCTTTTATGGCCTCATTGATTTCCTTTTTAAACGTTGAGTTGGCACCACGCGTTACAAGGCACGGTGTTTTGGTTGAGGTTTATGGCGAGGGCTTGCTTATTGTGGGCGAGAGTGGAGTTGGTAAGAGTGAAACCGCTATTGAGTTGGTTAAACGCGGTCATAGACTTATTGCCGATGATGCGGTTGAAATCAGAAAGGTTTCTTCAAGGTCGCTCGTTGGCTCGGCTCCCGAAAATATAAGGCATTTTATTGAGCTTCGCGGAATAGGGATTATAAATGCTCGTAGAATTTTCGGTATTGGTGCCGTTAATTTAACCTCTAAAATCGACTTGGTTATCAATCTTGAACAATGGAAGGCAGACAAGGTTTATGATAGAATGGGTTTAGAGGAGCAGACGACCGAAATTTTGGAAAACAAGGTTCCTTCTGTTACCATTCCGGTTAAACCCGGTCGTAACCTTGCGGTTATTATTGAGGTTGCCGCTATGAACAACCGTCAGAAGAAGATGGGTTATAATGCTGCTCAGGAACTTTTGAAAAGATTGGGTATGTTTGATGATATTGGTGAATCCAAGGACGACGATAAGGATATTTTCTTTTAAATGTTAGGAGCTTTATTATGTATTATTTAGGTGTTGATTTGGGCGGAACTAACATTGCCGCCGCAGTTGTTGATGAAAATTATAAGATATTAGCAACAGGTAAGACTAAAACCAATTTGCCGAGACCTGAGACTGAGATTGCAGATGCAGTTTTTGAGGCAGGTATATTAGCTGTTAAAAACGCAGGTCTTTCTCTTAATGATATAAGAGAGGTTGGCGTTGGAACACCGGGTATAGTCAACCCTAAAACCGGTATGGTTTGCTATTCCTGTAACCTTGATTTTAAAAATACTAATTTGGGTGCTTTATTGGAAGAAAGATTCGGTCGCAGGGTTTTCCTTGAAAATGATGCAAATGCTGCAGCCTTAGGTGAACAGCTTGCAGGTGCAGGAAAAGGAGCTGATGACTTTATTGCTATAACACTTGGAACAGGTGTTGGCGGCGGAGTTATTTTAAACGGAAAAATCCTTTCAGGCTCAAACTCTGCAGGCGGAGAGCTTGGTCATATTGTCATTGTTAAAGACGGCGAGACCTGCGGATGCGGCAGAAACGGCTGTTGGGAATCCTATGCTTCGGTAACCGCTTTAATCCGTCAGACAAAGGCTGCTATGCAGAAAAACAAGGATAGCCTTATGTGGTCATTAGTAGGCGGTGATATTAACAGGGTAAGCGGCAAAACTTCGTTTGACGCTATGCGCATGTGCGATGAAGCAGCAAAGCAGGTTGTTAAAGAATATTGCGACTATGTTGCTTGCGGTCTTACTAACATTATCAATATTTTCCAACCTGATGTGCTTTGCATTGGCGGCGGAATTTCAAAAGAGGGTGAAACCCTTGTTGCGCCGATAAGAGAATATGTTGAGCGCGAAAAATATTCTAAGAACGTAGAAAAACAGACCATAATAAAAGCTGCAGAGCTTGGTAATGATGCAGGTATTATCGGTGCCGCTTTCTTAGGAAATATCTATAGGTAATTTTATAAAATTGTTTTAAGGAGGGGAAAAATGAAGCAGGAACAATGGGTCGCTGAGGTTCAAAATATAGGCTTTCAAATTGCCTTTGATGAGCCAATGGCCCGCCATACAACCTTTCGCATAGGCGGACCTGCCGATGCGTTTATCAAAGTTAATAACTGCGATAGGCTCCCCGAATTATTGAATATTTTAAATAATAACAGCGTTCCCATAACAGTTATCGGCGCTGGCAGCAATTTGCTTATATCTGATAGCGGTATAGAGGGTGCAGTGCTTTATATATGCGATGACCGTTTTATAGTTAACGGAAACACTTTTACTGCATACTCAGGGCTAAAGCTCTATAAAATGTGTCAAATTTTAAAGCAAAATTCGCTCTCAAATGCTGAATTTGCATTCGGTATCCCCGGAACTGTTGGCGGCGCGGTTTATATGAATGCAGGCGCTTACGGTGGGGAAATTGCTCAAATTATCGTTTCCTGCAAGAGCGTAACTCGCGAAGGAAAAATCATAGAACGAACTGCCAATCAGCTGGAATTGGGATACAGAACAAGCATTTTTAAACAAAATGATGAAATAATTGTAAGCGCAACATTTAGGCTGACTAATGATAACCAAAGCGAAATTGAAGCTAAAATGAATGACTTTTTAGAGCGCAGAAGAACTAAACAACCACTTGAATTTCCAAGCGCAGGCAGCACCTTTAAGCGTCCTGCAGGCTATTATGCGGGCGCCTTGATTGAAGAATGCGGTCTTAAAGGCTTTTCGGTTGGTGATGCCGAGGTCAGTAAAAAACATGCAGGCTTTGTTATAAATAAGGGCAATGCCTCTTGCAGCGATGTTTTAAAGCTTATTGAATCGGTCAAAGAAAAGGTTTTGACTGAAAAAGGTGTTTTACTTGAGCCCGAAGTAATTTTCAAAGGTAGGTAATTATGGAACTGCTTATTGTTACCGGTATGTCCGGTGCGGGAAAATCTATTGTTGCAAATGCGTTAGAGGATATTGGCTTTTACTGTATTGATAATATGCCTCCCTCACTTATAAAGCCGGTTGCCGAGTTATCGATGCGCGGTCATTCCGATTTAGGTAAAATGGCTATCGTTACCGATATAAGAGGCGGAAAAATGTTCGGCGATGTTATTCCTGCTTTAAAACAGCTGCAGGATTCCGGTTGCCCTTATAAGATTTTGTTCCTCGATTCAACCGATGAAAAGCTTGTAACGAGATATAAGGAAACAAGGCGCCGTCATCCGCTTTCTAAAGGCTCTAAGGAGAGCCTTGCCGAAGCAATTGCCAAGGAAAGAAGAATATTAAAGCCGCTTAAGGATATGGCGGATTACATAATTGATACCACCAATTATTCCACCTCGAATACTAAGCAGAGAATCTCCTCTTTATTTTTGGGCGATATAAATGACGGAATGACTGTTCAATGTATGTCATTCGGCTTTAAATACGGTCCCGTTCCTGAGGCAGATATTGTTTATGATGTTCGTTGCCTTAAAAACCCTTTCTATGTTCCCGAACTTAAGGCTTTAACGGGGTTGGATAGTGAGGTCAAAGACTTTGTTTTAGAATCCGAAGAGGCCAAGGAGCTTAAAAACCGCATCTTTGATTTAATTGATTATTCTTTACCGCTTTATCGCAACGAGGGCAAGAGTCAGCTTGTTATTGCCATTGGTTGCACAGGCGGCAAGCATCGTTCGGTTGTTTTTGCCGAGCAGATTTATGAGCATATCAAGCAAAACGGCTATAAAGCTGTTATAAATCACCGCGATATTACTAAGGAGTAATTATGGAAAAGCTTTCTTTCTCTAAGAAGCTCAAAGCGGAACTTTGCAAGATAAAACCAACCGGCTGTTGTAGGATTGCCGAAATTTACGGCCTATTGCTTTTCAGCCGGTCTTTTTGTAGGTCCGATATTAGTATCAGAACCAAATCAAAAGAGGTTGCAGAGCTTTATATATCGCTTATAAGGCTTTGTTTTGACGCTCATACGGTTTTATCTGAGGGTAACGGTAAAAGCCCTGATTATATCGTTAAAGTTCCCGGAGAGGCGGATAGAAACAAAATAATAAACTATTATGATTCGGGCGAGGCGGATTGGATATTCAATCCTAAATTCGTTAAAAGAAGCTGCTGCAGATGGGCGTTTTTAAGAGGCGCATTTTTAGCCTGCGGCAGTATGAATAATCCCGAAAAAGATTATCATATTGAATTTGCGGTAAAGGACTCGGTTTTAGCCTTTGCATCTTCTGCATTCTTTGAGCTTTGTGGATATAAGCCCAAGAGCGCTCAGAGAAAGAGCGTTACCGCGCTTTATTACAATGACAGCACCGCTATTGAGGAAATTTTAAGTGGCATCGGTGCACCGCAATATAGTCTTGAGCTTATGGAGGTTAAGGTTGTCCGCGATATGCGAAACTTCATAAACCGTAAAAATAATTTTGAGACTGCAAATATAACTAAAACCGTCAATGCGGCGGTTAAGCAAAATGAAGCGGTTGAATATTTATCAAAAAAAAGGCTGCTTAATCTTTTGCCGGACGAGCTTTATGAGGTTGCCGTTTTAAGAAAAGATAATCCTGATGCGTCATTATCGGTTCTTTGTGAGCTTTTAAGCGGCAGAATTTCTCGCTCGGGAATGAATCATAGATTGCAAAGAATTATCGCTTTTGCCGATGAAATGAGGCTGAGCGGAAAATACTAAAGAAAGGAGTGACATAAATGACCGATTTTGTTCATCTGCACCTTCATACTGAATATAGCTTGCTTGACGGCGCATGCAGAATAAAAGAGCTTATCGCCGCCGCTAAAGAATTGGGACAATCGGCAGTTGCCATTACTGACCATGGTGTTATGTTTGGCGCAGTTGATTTCTATAAAGCTGCAAAAGCTGAGGGAATCAAGCCCATTATCGGTTGTGAGGTTTATGTTGCTCCGAGAACAAGGTTTGATAAAATCAAAGAGTATGATAGCTCTTATCATCACCTCGTTCTGCTTTGTAAAAATGAAATAGGATATAAGAATTTGACCGCGCTTGTTTCTAAAGCCTGGACCGAAGGCTTTTATTCAAAACCGCGTATTGATGAGGATTTGCTGCTTAAACACAGCGAGGGGTTAATCGCGCTTTCTGCCTGCCTTGCGGGTGAGGTTCCTAAGGCATTATTAGCAGGGGATTATGACCATGCAAAAGCGGTTGCTTTAAAATATAACGCGATATTCAAAGAGGGCAACTATTATCTGGAGCTGCAGAATCACAATATGCCTGAGGATGATAGGGTCGTTCCGCAACTGCTCCGTTTATCTAAAGAAACTAATATCCCGCTTGTTGCAACAAATGATGTTCATTATGTTAAAAAGCAGGATGCCGAAATGCAGAAGATTCTTATCTGTATCGGAACTGCTCATACTGTTAACGAGGAAACAGGTCTCGAATTTCCAACCGAGGAATTTTATTTAAAATCGGGCGATGAAATGGCAGAGCTTTTCCCCGAGGAAGCTATTAAAAATACTGTTTCTATTGCCGAAAAGTGCAACTTTGAGTTTGAATTCGGTCGCACAAAGCTGCCGTTTTTTGATATTGGCGATAAGGACCATTATGAATATTTAAAAGAACTCAGCTTTAACGGAGCTGAAAAGATTTATGGGGAAAATATCAGTTCTGAGGTTACAGAACGCTTAGAGTATGAGCTTTCAACCATAAACAGAATGGGATATGTTGACTATTTTCTCATAGTTTCAGATTTTGTTCGATATGCAAAATCTCAGGATATCCCCGTAGGCCCGGGAAGAGGCTCGGGTGCAGGAAGCTTAGTTGCATACTGTATTGGAATTACGGGAATTGACCCTTTGAAATACAACCTTATTTTTGAACGCTTTTTAAACCCTGAAAGAGTTTCAATGCCTGACTTTGATATTGATTTTTGTCAATCGCGCAGGCAAGAGGTTATTGATTATGTAATTTCTAGATATGGTGCTGATCATGTTGCCCAGATTGTAACCTTCGGAACAATGGCGGCAAGGGCGGCGGTAAGAGACGTTGGCAGAGCACTTGATTTGCCATATTCTCTTTGCGACCGTATTGCGAAGATGATTCCGCAGGATTTAAAAATAACAATCGATGCGGCGCTAGAGCGTTCCCCCGAGCTTAAGGCGGAATATATGGCAGAGCCTTCTGTTAAAAAGCTTATTGATATGTCGCGCAGAGTTGAGGGTATGCCGCGCCATGCTTCAACCCATGCGGCAGGTGTCGTTATAACCGATAAGCCCGTTAGTCAGTATGTTCCGCTGGCTACTAATGACGGCTCGGTGGTCACTCAATACACTATGACCACTTTAGAGGAACTGGGATTGCTCAAAATGGACTTCTTAGGGTTGCGCAATCTTACCGTTATTGATGATACTGTTAAAATGATAAGAAACGAGAACCCTACATTTTCTATTGATAGTATCCCTATGAACGATAAAGCTACTATGAATATGATGTCTAAGGGCTTGACCGATGGTGTGTTCCAATTTGAATCAGGCGGTATGAGAAGCGTATTGCAATCCTTTAAACCTGAAAAAATTGAGGACCTTATTGCGATTATTTCGCTTTATAGACCGGGTCCTATGGATTCAATCCCCAAATATATTAAAAACCGCCATAATGTTGATAAAATTAAGTATCCGACCGAGCTTTTAAGACCAATATTAGAGGTTACCTATGGCTGCATTGTTTATCAGGAACAGGTTATGCAAATTTTCCGAACGCTAGCGGGATACTCTTTAGGCAGAGCGGATATTGTCAGAAGAGCAATGTCTAAGAAAAAGCATGATGTTATGCAAAAAGAACGCCATGCCTTTGTTTATGGTGAAAAGAATCCCGATGGTTCGGTTGCTTGTATAGGCTGCGTTGCTAACGGTATCCCCGAAAAAGTAGCAGAGCAGATATTTGACGATATGTCGGCATTCAGCTCCTATGCCTTTAATAAATCCCATGCCGCGGCTTATGCCTATGTTGCTTATCAGACCGCCTTTTTAAAATGCCATTATGAAAAGCAATATATGTCGGCTCTTATGACAAGTGTTTTAGACAATCAGGCAAAATTAGGGAAATATACCGCTGAGGTGCAGAAAAACGGCATAAGCGTTTTGCCGCCCGATATAAATCTTAGCGACCGCAATTTTACTCCTGCAAAGGACGGTATAAGATTCGGCCTTTTAGCTATAAGAAATGTTGGCAGAAATTTGGTTGAGGCGCTTATTGAGGAGAGAACTAAAAACGGAAGCTTTAAATCTGTTTATGATTTCTTTGACAGAATGTTTGGCTCCGATTTAAACCGCAGAGCCGCCGAAAGTCTTATAAAAAGCGGTGCCTTTGATAGCTTTAATATGACCCGCCGTCAGCTTTTGCAGGGAGTAGAGGGACTTATGCTAAGCATTGAGGGC
This sequence comes from uncultured Oscillospiraceae bacterium, assembly GCA_949295415.1. Lineage (GTDB taxonomy): Bacteria > Bacillota > Clostridia > Oscillospirales > Acutalibacteraceae > UMGS172. Next base: position 3,121 of record CASFLA010000023.1, on the reverse strand, counting down.
AAGAAAAAATATACTTTAGGCGGTCAGATGGATTTATTCGGTAGTTTAGAGAGCGTCAGCGGCTCGGATTACGAAATACCCTATGCCGAGGAAATGCCCAAGAGTGAACTGCTCAGCAATGAAAAAGAAGTAACGGGAATGTATATTTCGGGGCATCCGCTTTTAGAGTATAGCCGTAGCTGCTCGTTAAAAGGTATGGTTAAAACCTATGACCTTACCGATACCGAGAAAAACGCTAAGCTTGACGGCAACTATGTATCAATAGCGGCTATGATAATCGGTATCAGAAAAAAACAGACCAAATCCGAGCAGGTTATGGCTATGGTCACTGCCGAGGATATTTATGGCTCTGTTAATATTCTTTTGTTCCCGAATGTTTATAAGAAGTATATTGCTGAGGTTAAAAACGGCGCTATTTTAAAGATTTCGGGCAGGGTTTCCTTAAAGGAATCGGGCGAGGTTGATATTATTTGCGATAAAATTGATAAGCTTATCCCCGATAAAGAATTGCCGCCTGATATTAACGCTTCAGAGCCTCAGAAGGTTAAAAGAGGACTCTATTTAAGGGTTGATTCTCTGAATTCCGAAAAATTTAAAGAGGCAAGATTATGCCTGCGCGCTAATTTTGGAGATTTTCCCGTTATCGTTAAATCGGTAAAGGAAAACAAAGCCGTAATGCTGAAAAGTGATGAATTCGTTACCGTTTGCGATGAGCTGGAGCAAAAATTAGAACAAATATTAGGCAAGGGAAATGTTAAAACAATATTATAATATATAACAAGATTCGACTTAAAATTAGCAATATTTGCTTGACATAAATCTTGTTTAGTTATATTATGGACAAAGTATTATTATTATTTAGTTGGTGAAGAAAATGTCTAAAGTTACAGCAATCGGTGTTTTGACCAGTGGAGGAGACGCTCCCGGTATGAATGCCGCAGTTCGTGCGGTTGTCAGAACAGCGATATCTATGGGAATTAAATGCTACGGTATAAGAAGAGGCTATAACGGTCTTATTGAGGGCGATGCTTTTGAAATGTCGGTTCGTGATGTTAGTGATATTATTCAGCGCGGCGGAACTCTTCTTTATACCGCAAGAAGTCCTCTTTTTAAAACCGAAGAGGGTATAAATATGGCTGTTAACACCTGCCACAACCTTGGAATAAACGGCATAGTTGTTATCGGTGGAGATGGCTCATTCAGAGGCGCTATGGACCTTTCTAAGCGTGGAATCCCTTGTATTGGTATCCCCGGAACAATTGATAACGATATCAGTTCAACCGATTATACCATTGGTTTTGATACCGCTATGAATACCGCTATGGATATGGTTGACAAACTAAGAGATACCGCTCAGTCTCATGAGCGCTGCAGCGTTGTTGAAGTTATGGGTAGGCATGCAGGTTGGTTGGCACTTGAATCGGGTATTGCCGTTGGCGCAACCGCTATTCTTGTGCCCGAGGTTCAATTTGATATTGACCGCGATGTTATCGCAAAAATCAATGCGACTCAGCATTCGGGCAAGAAGAATTTTATCATTGTTGTTGCCGAAGGTGTTGGCTCGGTTGAGAAAATAGCCAAATATGTTGAGGAAAAAACAGGCATCGAGTCAAGAGCAACTATCTTAGGCCATGTTCAGCGTGGCGGAAGCCCTACTGTTCGTGATAGAGAGATGGCAAGCAGTATGGGATATTATGCCGTTAAGCTTCTCTCAGAGGGTGCAAGCAACCGCGTTGTTTGCTACCGCAACGGTAAAATTACTGATGCTGATATTTTTGAGGCTCTTAATATGAAAAAGCCGTTTGATATCGCAAAATATGAAATGGCAAACATTATTTCAATCTAAATTTTAGCTTTAGCGCCTAAGGCTTTGGCCTTGGGCGTTTTTTATTTTAAAAAGTTGTGTAATTTTTGTTAAAAAGCAGCAAAAAGTCTTGCAGTAAAATTTGCTATATATTATAATGTATTTTGGTAATTTATATAATTATATATTTATATATCGATTTTGTTGCATTTGGAGGATAAATATGTTTACAAGAGATATTTTTATCGACCTCGGAACTGATAATACACTTGTTGGCATTAAAGGTAAAGGTATCGTTATGCGTGAGCCCTCGGTTGTTGCTTATGATGTTAGAAATGATGCTGTTAGAGCGGTTGGCTCTGCCGCTAAAGAAATGATAGGCAGAACCCCAGGCTCTATTGTTGCGGTTAAGCCTATTAAGGGCGGCGTTATTGCTGACTTTGATGTTACCGAGGCTATGCTTCGCAAATTCATAAAAGAGGCTCTTCGTGGCTCATTGTTCTCTCGCTCGAGAGTTATGATATGCGTTCCTTCAGGTGTTACTGAGGTTGAAAGCCGCGCTATTTTTGATGCGGCAAGTCACGCAGGTGCTTATGAGGTTGACCTTATTGAAGTTCCCTTGGCAGCAGCAATTGGTGCAGGAATTGATGTTAGCGAATCTGCAGGCGCGATGGTTGTTGATATCGGCGGTGGAACAACCGAGGTTGCAGTTATTGCCCTTGGCGATATTGTTACCGCTCAGTCAACCAGAGCCGGTGGTGACGGTTGTGATGAAGCTATCGTTAACTTTATCCGTAAAAAGCATAACCTCCTTATCGGCGATAGAACGGCTGAGCAAATTAAAATCAACTTAGCCTCTGCTTTGGAATATGAAGATGAGGGAACAATGGAGGTTAAGGGTAGAAACCTTGTTGACGGTTTGCCAAAAAACATTGAGGTTTCGGCTGCAGATGTAAGAGAAGCTATTTATGACCAGCTTTTTTTAATTGTTGATACCATTCGCTCAACCTTTGAGAAAACTCCTCCTGAGCTTGCGGCCGATATTATCGATAAAGGTATCGTTTTAACCGGCGGCGGTGCGAAGCTCCGCAATATTGATAAACTTATTGAAGCCGAAACCGGAATGAAAGTTAAGGTTGCCAACAATCCACTTGATTGCGTTGCTTTGGGTATCGGCAAAAAGATTGAAACTAACTTAACCTTTGACACCTATGTATTCAAAAGAGGCAATAAATACAGATAAATTTTAGAAAGGGGGCATCATCGGTGCGTTTTTTTTTCAAAAGCAGAAAATTTAAAGTAATAGTAGCAACCGTT
>CASFLA010000022.1 GCA_949295415.1 uncultured Oscillospiraceae bacterium | reverse complement strand
GACTTTAATCGGTTTGGCAAAATTTTAATGAGCAAATTAGAAGTCATTTATACAAATTGTACGGATATAAAATTATTTGCGAATCGAATGTATAGCTTATGGGAAAGTTTGCCAGAGAACATTCAAAACATTGAGCCATTTCAGGTATTATGCTATGCTGACGATCCTTTATCATGGGGCGATGAAGATCAAGTGAAAAATATATATGAGTATATGCTGAACTACTATAAGAGTTTTCATTTGTCGGGAAGTTAAATAAGCGACAAATCCTAATTTATGGTGCTGTCCATCTTCGGGGTAATCTGGCCTGAACTTACAAAACTGAATACCAACCGTCCACCGGTGACACCACCCGGCAGGAAATCTTTGTGAAAGGTTTCCTGCTTTTCTTATGCCATTTTTCAGAAAGAAGGGCAACCAATGGAGTAAACGAAGTAATGTAGCAAGCATAGGAAGTGTAGCCACACTTCCGGCAAATCCTTGACCCGGCCACCCCTGCCGGGCCGAGGATTTTGCTTATTGGGGAATATCCCCAAACCCCTGTTTTTATCCAGCAAGTTTACAATTCATCTATTCCCCAAAATGGACTGGCATAGTATAATAAATAAGAAAAAGCGCTAATTTCTGCGGTTGCAACCCATCGTTGCGTAGTTGCAACCGTATTTTGGTGGTGCGCTATCGGTAAAAATCTTATACTGATAGCGAAAGGAGGACACTGATATGACCTTCGGGGAAAAAATACAAAAGCTACGGAAAGAAGCTGGGATGTCACAGGAGGAACTATCCTATCAGTTGGGCGTGTCCAGACAGGCTATCAGCAAATGGGAACGTGACAATGGCTATCCGGAAACAGAAAAGATTGTTCGTATGAGCAAAATTTTTCATGTTTCACTTGACTATTTATTGAATGAAGAAGGTACACAGTCACCGGAATCCGCTGCGGAGCAAGGAATATATGTGAGCCGGGAAATGGCAGATGGATTTCTCTTGTGTCAAAGGCAAAAATTTCTGAAAATTGCGATTGCCGTCGGATTGATAGTTGGGAGCCTTGCGCTTTCGTTCCCAGATTTAGAAGCTTCCCTTCTCCTGTTTATGCTGATATGGATTATAGGAATCGTTCTTCTGTTTTCCGTCAAGTTGACAGACAACCCATATCGAAAGCTTTGGCAGGAACCACTGCTATTTGACAAGGCAGTAAAGGCGGAATTAAATGCGGCGTATGCTGAGAGAAAAAGTTTTCTACAGCTATTTAGCCTGATTGGAATTGCCTTAATTGCATTAGGCTTTCTGTTTTTCCCTTTGGTAGTTGTGGTAGAGTTGCCTATTGCAGATACGCTTGTTTTTGCTGCTGGAATGATTGTCGCAGGAATTGGAACATTTTTATGTATTTATATGTCCGGCCTTATTCGGGCGTATCGGTTACTGATTATGAATGAAACCTATCAGAAAAAAAGGAAGTGAGGGCATTATGAAAAAAACTTTGACCGTATTTGCAATCATGTTGACGTTACTTCTTTGCGGCTGTCAAGCCAGCGAGAATGCAGACAATCTTGATTACGGAGATACTTTTTCAAAAGCACAGGCAATCGCTGTTATTTTTTCTGACACATCGGAAGTGATTGAAACGATTACTGATACAGAAGATATCAATAATTTTACTCGGGCACTGGATGTAGACCAATGGGAATTAGCATCATTACCTGAAAATGCGTCCAAGCTGGGTTCCTTTGGATTATCCAAACAAAAGACAATCCAGTTGTTTGATGCAGACCCCGATCAAACACTTTACGATGTCGGCACCATTACTCTGTACGAGGGAGGTTATATCAGTATCGAGGTTGACGGCTTGGATTGGCTTAATGCAACTTTTGAGGTAAGTGAAGATACATACGACTTTTTAAAAGCGTTTTTTGAATAGCTTTGAGAAAAAATTGAAGGCGAAAACAACTTTATTTTATAGAAAGTGATTGCAAAGAAAAAGCAAAACTGCCGTTGCAGGAACACTCATTCCCACAACGGCAGTTTTCATTTCCACGGCCTGCGCCGGAAGTTCATACCGGACTGTTTTATCAGCGGGGATTTCTTGAACAGCTTTTTCAATAGGCTTCGTTCCTCTTGTGAGAGCCGCTTATATTTGAGCCGGAACGCCTTGCAGAATATCTCCGTGAATTGCTGAACCCTGTCCCCCGGCGATTGCATGGCCTTTTGTACTTCCCGTATCAGTTCATCGGCGGGCGTGGTATCCGGCGCACTTTCGCTGTCATTTTCGTGCGCCTTGCGTATATCGTGGAGAATAACATCCCATGTTTTGTGCGTCACATGGCAGAAGAAATCTTCTTCCTCTACCTGACAGGCTTCCAATACTTTGATTGCCCGGTCTGCCACCGCTTCGGGATGTTCTTCCAGTATCATAGCCCGTAAAGCAGCCAGTGAGCTGTTTGTGTCATGGAAGTGCATGGTTGCTATCCCGTCCACATAGATTTCTGCGTCTGCCAGCAGTTCCTTGAATTTTTCATGGGAGATAATCTCACACAGCAGCCGGTTGTTGAAGCGTTCACTTTTCAGCAGTTCCACGACTTCATCACTCAAATGTAATTCTTCTATCGGCGTGTTTTCATATTTCCGATTGTTGGTAAGGCCGAGCAGATAGTCAACGGACACCTGATAAAAGTCTGCCAGCTTCAACAGGCTGCCGTGATTGATTTCCTTGTATTCATCGTTGTCGTTTTCATAGCTGCCGAGGGCTGATTTTGAAATGCCGGTTTCCTGCGCCAGTTCTTCCAGATTTAAGCCCCGTTCCACCCGTAAATCTTTCAGGCGTTCCTGTACGGAAATGCGGGTTTTCATAGATACATCGCTCCTTCCTGCGGCTGGCTGCCGCCGTCAATCCCATTATACCATACCCGTTCCGCAATCGTGGAAATTTTCGATTTTG
>CASFLA010000021.1 GCA_949295415.1 uncultured Oscillospiraceae bacterium | reverse complement strand
CTTACATGCATCCTTGAATGCCATTGAACCGGCAATCTTAAATGCCATTTCAGAAGAGTCAACCTCATGATAAGAACCGTCGTAAAGTTCTACCTTAACGTCAACAACGTTGTAGCCTGCAAGAACACCGGACTGCATTGCGCCCTTAATACCGGCGTCAACTGCAGGGATGTATTCCTTCGGAATAGCACCGCCGACAACAGCGTTGATAAATTCGTAACCCTTACCGGTCTCGTTGGGAGAAAGTCTGATCTTAACATGACCATACTGACCCTTACCACCGGACTGACGTGCATACTTGCAATCAACATCAGCGGACTTGCGAACAGTTTCTTTGTAAGCAACCTGAGGCTTACCAACATTTGCTTCAACCTTGAACTCGCGGAGCATACGGTCAACGATAATTTCAAGATGGAGCTCACCCATACCGGCGATAATGGTCTGACCGGTTTCCTCATCAGTATAGAACCTAAAGGTCGGGTCTTCCTCAGCAAGCTTAGAAAGGGCAATACCCATTTTTTCCTGACCTGCTTTGGTCTTAGGCTCGATAGCAACGCGGATAACGGGCTCAGGGAAGTTCATAGACTCTAAGATAATGGGGTTCTTTTCATCACAAAGAGTATCACCGGTAGTTGTATTCTTAAGACCAACTGCTGCAGCGATATCACCTGCATAGCAGGTTTCGATATCTTCACGGCTGTTAGCATGCATCTGAAGAATACGACCGAGTCTTTCTCTCTGACCCTTTACTGAGTTATAAACAGTTGAACCGGCGTTAACAGTTCCTGAATAAACGCGGAAGAAGCAAATCTTACCAACGAACGGGTCGGTTGCAATCTTAAATGCAAGAGCTGCAAACGGCTCGTCATCGCCTGTATGACGAAAATCCTCTTCATCGGTTTCAGGGTTAACACCCTTAATATCTTCAATATCGGTAGGTGCAGGCATAAAGTCAACAACAGCATCGAGCAACGGCTGAACACCCTTATTACGATAAGAAGTTCCGCAGCAGACAGGAACCATCTCGTTAGCGATAGTTGATTTACGGATAACTTCCTTAATCTGAGCTACGGTAGGCTCTTCACCCTCGAAGTATTTTTCCATAAGCTCTTCATCCATCTCAACAACGGACTCGATAAGCTGCTGACGATACTTCGCAGCGAGTTCCTTCATATCCTCCGGAATTTCTTCACGGCGGACATCTTTACCGAGGTCATCATAATAAACCTCAGCATCATTTTCAATAAGGTCAACGATACCCTTGAATGTGTCTTCAGAGCCGATAGGCAACTGAATCGGAACAGCATTACACTGGAATCTTTCCTTAACCATATTAAGAACATTGTAGAAATCGGCGCCCATAATGTCCATCTTATTAACATAAATCATTCTGGGAACACGATATTCGTCAGCCTGTCTCCAAACGGTTTCAGACTGAGGCTCAACACCGCCCTTAGCGCACAAAACGGTAACAGAACCGTCAAGAACGCGGAGTGAACGCTGAACTTCAACAGTAAAGTCAACGTGTCCGGGGGTATCGATGATATTGATACGATGGCCTTTCCAGAAACAGGTGGTTGCTGCAGAAGTGATGGTAATACCTCTCTCCTGCTCCTGCTCCATCCAGTCCATAGTAGCGTCACCGTCATGGGTTTCGCCAATCTTATGGGTTTTACCGGTATAGAACAAGATACGCTCTGTAGTCGTAGTCTTACCTGCGTCTATGTGAGCCATGATACCAATATTTCTTGTTTTTTCAAGAGTTACCTTTCTTGGCATATTATCCTCCATATTCCCTCAAAATTGAGGTAAACAAAAATATCAGCAATCTTTAAATTTCCAGCGGTAGTGAGCAAAAGCTGTATTAGCTTCAGCCATCTTATGAGTATCCTCACGCTTCTTAGCGGCACCGCCGATTCCGTTGACAGCATCGAGAATTTCTGCTGCAAGGCGCTCCTTCATAGTAGCTTCGGAACGAGCACGAGAATAGGTTGTGAGCCAACGGAGTCCGAGAGTCTGCTTTCTTTCAGGTCTAACCTCGAAAGGAACCTGGTAAGTAGCACCACCCTTACGAACTGCCTTGACTTCGAGCTGCGGCATAACATTTTCCATAGCCTGTTCGAAAACCTCAAGGGCCTCCCTACCGGTCTTCTCGGAAATGATGTCGAAAGCTCCGTAAACGATCTTTTGAGCTACACCTTTCTTACCGTCAAGCATAATGTTGTTGATAAGACGGGTAACGATTTTGGAATTGTAAAGCGGATCGGGCAATACATCACGTTTTGCGACAAAGCCTCTTCTTGGCACTTTAACTTCCCTCCTTCACATAATGATATCATAGGTACTCGAGTGACAAATCCCGTTAGTTCCAATTGAGGCGTCAATATATATATAAACGCCGCTTGGAAAATGCGACATAAGATTCGTCGTTAATTTTTTGAAAGCAAATTATTACTTAGCGCTTGCTTTCGGACGCTTTGCTCCGTATTTCGAACGACCCTGCATTCTGTTGGCAACGCCCTGAGCATCCAATGTTCCTCTGATGATGTGGTAACGCACACCGGGAAGGTCCTTAACACGACCACCACGAATCAAAACAACAGAGTGCTCCTGCAGGTTATGTCCGATACCGGGAATGTAAGCTGAAACTTCGATACCGTTTGAAAGACGAACTCTGGCAATCTTACGGAGAGCTGAGTTAGGCTTCTTAGGAGTTGAAGTTTTAACTGCAGTACAAACGCCTCTCTTCTGAGGAGAATCGTTGTCTGTAAGCTGGCGCTTCATAGAGTTGTAACCCTTTAAAAGAGCCGGAGCCTTAGCCTTCTTCTCGATGGTCTCACGACCTGAACGGACTAACTGGTTAAAGGTTGGCATATTACACCTCCTATAAAAAATGTATACAACGCAGGCAGAGTTTTCTCCGCCTGCGTAATATCTGTTTTTAGCACGTAAGCATAAGCCCACACATTTTGAAATTGTATCACTAAACAGCAATACTTGTCAAGTATTTTTCTTTAAAATCAAGCATTTTTTGCCACTTAGTCAAGTGCGGGAGCTTCAACGCCCTCTAAAGGAAGAACTTCATTTGCGATTTTTACAGTTTCAACCATTTCTTCCTCGTCATCATGGTAGCATTTCATACCGGTTCCTGCAGGAACAAGCTTACCAATGATAACATTTTCCTTAAGACCAAACAACGGGTCAACCTTGCCCTTAATAGCGGCATCGGTAAGAACTCTTGTAGTCTCCTGGAAGGATGCAGCAGAGAGGAATGACTCTGTTGCAAGTGAAGCCTTGGTAATACCGAGTAAGGTAGGCTCGAAGGTAGCAAGAGAAAGTCCTTCCTCACCTGCATCGATTCTTGCCTGAATCTCATCATTAGCTTCATATACTTCACCGCGGTCATACATTGCGTTCGGAATGAACGAAGTGCTGCCTGCATCGGTGATTTTATACTTACGCATCATCTGACGGATGATAATCTCAATGTGTTTATCATTGATTTCAACACCCTGTGAGCGATAAGCGTTCTGGATTTCTTTAATGATATACTCTTCAACTGCGCCGGGGCCGCTGACATCAAGAATATCATTAGGAGCAATTGAGCCCTCAGTAATCTGGCAGCCCTTCTCAATCTTATCACCATCTGCAACACAGATACGATAACCAAATGGAATGCCATATTTTCTTTCTTCTGCGTTTTCCTCATCGGTAACGAGAACTATACGGCTCTTTTTATCCTCAGTGATAGTAACAGTTCCCGAAATTTCGGAAAGAATTGCACTATGCTTCGGTCTTCTCGCCTCAAAGAGCTCTTCAACACGAGGAAGACCCTGAGTAATATCTTCGGTAGAAGCAATACCACCGGTATGGAAGGTTCTCATAGTAAGCTGAGTACCGGGTTCACCGATAGACTGAGCTGCAATAATACCAACAGCCTCACCTACTGTTACAGGAAGACCTGTTGCAAGGTTCATACCGTAGCACTTCTTGCAGACACCGTGCTTACTGCGGCAGCAGAGAATCGAGCGAATCTCAATCTCTTCAACGCCTCTGTCAACAAGCAGCTTAATGTCCTCATCGGTCATCATATGGTCTTTAGAAACGATAACCTCGCCTGTAGCCTCATCAACATAATCGTTAAGGAGATATCTGCCAAGCAGACGGTCCTCAAATTTCTCAATAACCTGGTTACCTTCCTTAATAGTAGTAACCTTAAGACCTGCCTCGGTGCCGCAATCATCATCACGAATGATAACATCCTGCGAAACGTCAACCATACGACGAGTAAGGTAACCTGAGTCAGCAGTTCTAAGAGCGGTATCAGCAAGACCTTTACGAGCACCACGAGAAGAAATGAAGTATTCGAGAACGTTCAAGCCTTCACGGTAGTTAGCACGAATCGGAATTTCAATAACAGCACCGGCGGTGTTGGAAATAAGTCCACGCATACCTGCGAGCTGTTTAATCTGGCTCATAGAACCACGAGCGCCTGAATCAGCCATCATAAATATCGGGTTGAACTCATCAAGGTTGCCCTTCAATGCATCAGCGATATCATCGGTTGCACGGTTCCAAATCTGGATAACCTGTGAAAGACGCTCATTATCGGTAAGGAAGCCTCTTCTATACTGCTTTCTGACCTCATCAATTTCCTTTTCAGCAGCAGAGATAATCTCTTTCTTCTGAGGGGGAATAATAGCATCAGAAACAGCAACGGTGATAGCACCCTTGGTTGAATACTTAAAGCCGGTAGCTTTAATCTTATCGAGCACAATAGCAGTTTCGGATGTTCCGTAAACCTTTATGCAGCGGTCGATAATTTTTCCAAGCTGTGATTTACCAACCTTGAAGTTGTTGATATCATCACCACTCTCGATTTTAACAGCCTTGGGGTCCTTCGGAGTGAAGCAAACTTCAAGGCCGAACTCGGTATCGGGAGTTCTTTTATTGAAGCCCAAATCCTGAGGAATGGACTCATTGAAGATGATGAAGCCGACTGTGCACCAGGTAAGACCTGTTTTGCCGTTTCTCTCCATTCTGACTCTGATAGGAGCATGGAGGCCGACAACGCCGTCATTATAAGCCATAATAGCTTCGTCTTTATCTCTGAACACCTTGTTTGCGCCCGGCTCTTCGGGTTTAACAATGGTAAGGTAATATGAACCGAGAACCATATCCTGAGTAGGAACGGTTACAGGCTTACCGTCAGAGGGCTTGAGGAGGTTGTTAGCAGCAAGCATTAAGAGTCTTGCCTCAGCCTGAGCCTCTGCAGAAAGCGGAACGTGAACAGCCATCTGGTCACCGTCAAAGTCAGCGTTATAAGCTGTGCAGACGAGCGGATGGAGTTTTATTGCTCTACCCTCAACAAGCACGGGTTCAAAAGCCTGAATACCGAGTCTATGAAGTGTAGGAGCACGGTTGAGAAGAACGGGATGGTCCTTAATAACCATCTCAAGTGCATCCCAAACCTCGGTTCCTGCGCGTTCAACCATTTTTCTTGCGGTTTTAACATTGGAAACAACGCCGGTCTCAGCAAGTCTCTTCATTATAAAGGGCTTGAAGAGCTCGATAGCCATTTCCTTAGGAAGACCGCACTGATACATTTTAAGCTCAGGACCAACAACGATAACAGAACGACCGGAATAGTCAACACGTTTACCGAGAAGGTTCTGACGGAAGCGTCCCTGCTTACCTTTAAGCATATCAGAGAGCGATTTCAAAGCGCGGTTGTTAGCGCCGGTAACTGCCTTTCCGCGACGACCGTTGTCAATCAAAGCGTCAACAGCTTCCTGGAGCATTCTCTTCTCGTTGCGAACGATAATATCAGGTGCGCCGAGTTCAAGAAGTCTCTTTAAACGGTTGTTACGGTTGATAACACGACGATAAAGGTCGTTCAAGTCACTGGTAGCAAAACGACCGCCATCGAGCTGAACCATCGGACGAAGGTCAGGCGGAATTACGGGGATAACGTCAAGAATCATCCATTCAGGACGGTTTCCCGACTGTCTGAATGCTTCTAAAACCTCAAGTCTCTTTAAGAGGCGAACTCTTTTCTGACCTGTTGCGTCCTCGAGTTCCTTATTAAGCTCGTTGCAGGTTTGCTCAACATCAATCTGGCTAAGAAGCTTTTTAATAGCCTCTGCACCCATCTCAGCAGTAAAGTCATCCTCATACTTTTCGCGCATTTCGTTATACTGCTGTTCAGTAAGCAACTGCTTTAACTGAAGCGGAGTATCACCGGGGTCGGTAACAATATACTGCGAGAAGTAAATAACCTGCTCTAATAAACGGGGAGAAACATCAAGCACAAGGCCCATTCTCGACGGAATGGTCTTGTAATACCAGATGTGAGATACAGGCGCTGCAAGCTCAATAGAGCCCATTCTTTCGCGCCTTACTTTTGACCTTGTAACCTCAACGCCGCAACGGTCGCAAATCTTGCCTTTATAGCGGATTCTCTTATACTTACCGCAATGGCACTCCCAGTCCTTCTGAGGTCCAAAAATGCGTTCGCAGTAAAGACCGTCACGCTCAGGTTTTAAGGTTCTGTAGTTAATAGTCTCCGGTTTTTTAACTTCGCCGTGCGACCAGCTTCTGATTTGTTCAGGAGAAGCGAGACCAATTTTTATAGATTCAAAATCAATACTTTCCATTTGTCTTTCTCCTTTATCAGTCATTATTTTCATCGAGCATCATATCTGATGACTCTTCTGTTTCAACGATTTCTTCACCGTTTTCATCAGTAATGCCATAGCCGTCAAGGTCGTCTGCAACCGAAACCTCATTGAACTCAGGCTCCTCAGTTGCAACAGGGGTAAAGCCGAAATCATCATCGTCGAAGGTCTGCTTAAGGTCAATTTCTTCATCTTTAGAATCGAGAACCTTAACATCAAGACCCAAGGACTGAAGTTCTTTAATAAGAACCTTGAACGACTCGGGAACGCCTGCCTTAGGAACGTTAAGACCCTTAACGATAGACTCATAGGTGTTAACACGTCCAACAACATCGTCAGACTTAATGGTGAGGATTTCCTGCAAGGTATATGCAGCACCGTATGCTTCGAGAGCCCAAACTTCCATTTCACCGAAACGCTGGCCACCGAACTGAGCTTTACCGCCGAGCGGCTGCTGGGTAACCATTGAGTAAGGACCGGTTGAACGGGCATGAATCTTATCATCAACAAGATGATGAAGCTTGAGGTAATACATATAACCTACAGTTACGCGGTTATCGAACGGCTCACCGGTTCTACCGTCATAAAGCTGAACCTTACCGTCCTCATTATAGCCTGCCTGCTCTAACAATGCTCTGATATCGGCCTCGTGTGCACCATCAAATACAGGAGTGCAAACCTTCCAGCCGAGAGCCTTAGCAGCATAGCCTAAATGAACCTCGAGAACCTGACCGATGTTCATACGAGAAGGAACACCGAGCGGGTTAAGAACAATATCAAGCGGAGTGCCATCGGGTAAGAACGGCATATCCTCCGAAGGTAAAATGCGGGAAACAACGCCCTTGTTACCATGGCGGCCTGCCATTTTATCGCCGACAGAGATTTTTCTCTTCTGAGCGATATAGCAACGAACAACAAGGTTTACACCGGGGTTGAGCTCCGAGCTGTTAGAACGGTCAAATACCTTAACGTCAACAATTGTGCCGTATTCACCGTGGGGAACGCGGAGTGAAGTATCCTTAACCTCTCTTGCTTTTTCGCCGAAGATTGCACGGAGAAGTCTTTCCTCTGCGGTAAGCTCGGTTTCTCCCTTAGGAGTAACCTTACCAACAAGGATATCTCCTGCTCTGACCTCTGCACCGATGCGGATAATTCCGCGCTCATCGAGGTCTTTTAAAGCATCATCGCCAACGTTGGGAATATCGCGGGTAATTTCCTCGGGTCCAAGCTTTGTATCTCTGGCTTCAATATCGTATTCCTCAATATGAATAGAGGTATACATATCCTCGCGAACTAACTTCTGGTTGATAAGAACAGCGTCCTCATAGTTATAGCCTTCCCAGGTCATAAAGCCGATAAGAGCATTCTTACCTAAAGAAATCTCACCGTTAGAGGTTGCAGGACCATCAGCTATAACCTCGCCCTTAATAACCTTTTGACCAACCGAAACAATAGGCCTCTGGTTGACGCAGGTTCCATGGTTGGAACGAAGGAATTTAATAAGGTTGTATTCATCAATTTCGCCGTTTGCAGCCTTAATCTTGATACGGTCTGCACTTGCGGCAACAACAGTTCCCTCGCGCTTTGCAAGAACAACGACACCTGAGTCAACTGCTGCTTTATATTCCATACCGGTTCCAACAATGGGGTTCTCGGTTTTAAGAAGCGGAACAGCCTGCTTCTGCATGTTCGAACCCATAAGAGCACGGTTGGTATCATCGTTCTCAAGGAACGGAATCATTGCGGTTGCAACCGAAACGACCATCTTAGGCGAAACGTCCATAAAATCAATGTTGTTGCCGTTGGTTTCAAGGAACTGGTCGCGGAAACGAGCGTTGATACGGTCATTAACAAAATGTCCGTCCTTATCAAGCGGTTCGTTAGCCTGAGCAACGATAAACTCGTCTTCCTCATCGGCTGTCATATAAACTACTTCATCGAGAACTCGTCCGGCTTCTTTATCAACCTTTCTGAACGGAGCCTCAATAAAGCCGTATTCATTTATCTTTGCAAAGGTTGCAAGATAAGAAACAAGTCCGATGTTGGAGCCTTCAGGAGTCTCAATCGGGCACATACGGCCATAATGGCTATAGTGAACGTCACGAACCTCGAATCCTGCACGGTCACGCGAAAGACCACCGGGGCCTAATGCTGACAAACGACGCTTATGAGTAAGCTCGGAAAGCGGGTTAGTATGGTCCATAAACTGTGAAAGCGGTGATGAGCCAAAGAATTCCTTAACGGCTGCAACAACCGGTCTGATATTTATAAGGGACTGCGGAGTGATAACATCCATATCCTGAGCCTGAAGAGTCATTTTCTCGCGGATAACTCTCTCCATTCTCGAGAAGCCGATGCGGAACTGGTTCTGCAAAAGCTCGCCAACGCAACGAATACGTCTGTTGCCAAGATGGTCGATATCATCGATATCGCCAACACCATGCGGCAAACCGAGGAAATAGTTAATTGATGCAAAAATATCGTCAATAGTAATATGACCGGGAACAAGAGCATCAAGGTTATCCAAGATAGCATCCTTTATAGCCTCTTCCCCATCATTATTTTCAAGAATATCTTTGAGAACCTTGAAAACAACATTTTCTTTGATTCTGAGGTCGGAAACATCAAACTCTACGAAGTCTTTAATATCAACCATACCGTTGGAGATGACCTTAACTTCAACGCGGTCGCCTTCGTTTTCAAGAATGTCGAGGTAAACATCGCTAACACCCTTCTTCTCAATATTCTTTGCTAACTCGCGGGAAACAGTCTGACCTGCTTCGGCAATAATTTCGCCGGTCATCGGGTCAACAACAGGACGAGACAGAACCTTACCCATAATACGAGAAGCAATAGCAAGCTTCTTATTGTATTTGAAGCGGCCGACACGCGAAAGATCATAGCGGCGGTCGTCAAAGAACAACTGCTCGATATGGCTCTGTGCTCCCTCAACGGTTGCAGGCTCACCGGGGCGAAGCTTCTTATAAACCTCAATGAGTGCTGAATCAACATCAATAGAGGGGTCCTTCTCAAAGGTTGCAGTCATTCTTTCATCTTCACCGAGGAGTTCGGTAATTTCAAAGTTTGTAGCAACACCAAGAGCGCGAACAAATGCCGAAAGCGGAAGCTTGCGGTTTTTATCTATACGAACATAAAGAGAGCCATCCTGTGCGGTTTCATATTCAAGCCAGGCACCGCGGTTAGGAATAACGGTTGAGCTGAAAAGTTTTCTGCCTGATTTATCAATAGTGCAATCATAATAAACGCCGGGCGAACGAACGAGCTGTGAAACAACAACACGCTCAGCACCGTTGATAATAAAGGTGCCCGATTCGGTCATAAGCGGGAAATCTCCCATAAAAACTTCGTTTTCTTTGATTTCACCTGTTTCAAGATTCTGTAAACGCGCAAGAACTCTAAGAGGTGCAGCATATGTTGCATCTCTCTCCTTACACTCTTGTACGGTATACTTCGGCTTGTCGTCAAGACGATAGTCGATAAAGTCCAACACAAGATTACCGGTGTAATCCTGAATGGATGACATATCCTCAAAGACTTCCTTAAGGCCTTCGTTTAAAAACCACTCATACGAATCCTTCTGGATTTCGATGAGGTTCGGCATATCAATCACTTCATTGATTTTCGAGAAGGTCATTCTCTCGTTGTTGCCGAATTTTACGGGTTTAACATTCACCGTCTGAGCCATGGGCTTTAATCACTCCTTATTAGTTTGAGCATTCACTCAGTCTGCGGTTTGAGGGGTTTTGTAACAATCTTTTACTTTAGTAAAAGGGTGTTAAAATCCCACTCAAATCAACGGCTTCATAGCATCATTTTACGCGATTAAAATAGCAATAGGTGCATATGAACCCATGATTAAGCAGTATAAGATTATACAACGGTGTTATCAAGTTGTCAATACCTTGGAAAAACTTTTTTGAAAAAAATTCCAAATTTTAATTTCTAAATATTTTACAAAAAAATCCGCCACCTTGAGTTTGCCCAAGATAGCGGAAAAAGAAACAATAAATATTAAGCTGAAGCGATTTTAATTCTCTTTAAAAGATAGCATGCAGCAATGCCAATAAGAAGTCCCGTTATAACCGCAACAAGAGTCAGCATAGGGATAAGATAAAGCACCGCCTTTGAGCCTATAATAAAAACGGCAACTAATATTTGGCCTAGATTGTGGAACACTGCACCTGCGATGCTGCTCCCTACCGGCGAAAACCAATTTGACTTAGAAATCAAGAACATAACAGTAACTGCAAGCGTTCCGCCTACCAGTGAATAAAACAAGGTTATGACATTTCCAAACAACAGAGTTGTTAAAAGTATTCTCGAGGTGTTAATAGCGAGTGCCGGCAGATATCCGTTTTTATATATAATGTAAAGTGCCGCAATATTAGCAAGACCTAATTTAGCTTCCGGTATTCCGATGTTTAACGGAATGAGCATTTCAATATACGAGCATATCATAGCCAATGCTAAAATAACTCCGTAATATGCCGCTTTCTTAGCCATTCTTACCACCCCTTATCTCAATAACAAGCCTATGGGGCAAGCAAACAATGGTTTCGGAAGCATTTGAAATCTTTTTATGCTTAACACAATATTTATCAGGGCAGTCAGCCGATAAAACGAAAACCGAACCCTCTTTTATAACAACAGTATTAAAGCCCAAATCAGTTTTAACCTCTATTTCATTATCGGTTAATAACGGATACTCGCCATATACTTCGTTATCCAAGGTTATGACCACCTTGTTTCCTACAGGAGTTGAAGCGGCAAACACAAAAATAAATACTACCGATAAAACAACAATCACCGCTGCTAAAACAATATCAGCCATTTTTATCATAACGCCACTTCCCTTCCTATAGCACAAATTAAGTATATCAAAGCTTTTATGACTTTACAAGTCTATAGCTTTGCCTTGACTAATAAGAAATTATATTGTTTAATAAATGTATAATCAGTCAAAAATGATTTGGGTGATATAATGAAAAGGATATTTTTACTGTTTGTTGCTTTGGCGCTGACTCTTTCTCTTTGCGGCTGCAATAAAAGGAATGCTCCTCTTTCTTCAACGCAGGTTATGATGACAACGGTTGTCACCGTTACTCTTTACGACGGCGAGCAAGATGATTTGGATATCGCAATGCGGCTTATAAAAGAATACGAAAAGCTTTTTGACCGCAATAATAAGGACAGCGATGTTTATAAACTGAATAATAATTTAACAACCACCGTTTCAGGCGATACCGCTATTCTTTTAGAAAAAGCGCTTTCAATCTCAGAAAAATCGAACGGCGCTTTTGATATAAGTATTTTGCCATTAGTAGAGCTTTGGAATATAACTAAGGCAACCAAACCGCCAAAGCCTGAGGATATAGAGGCCGCACTAACATCAGTTGATTTTAACAACATCTCGATAAACAATAATGAGATTCAGCTTAAAAACAACTGCAAAATTGACCTCGGCGGAATTGCAAAGGGCTATATAGCCGATAAGGTCAAAGAGCATCTTAAGAATGCCGGCGTTAAAAACGCAGTTATTAACCTTGGTGGAAATATAGTTGTTATGGGTGATAACAACGGTCAAGGCTACTCGGTTGGCATTCAAAGTCCGTTTAAACAGATGGGTGAGCTTTCAGCAAGGCTAACAATCTCTGATATGACCGCTGTTACTTCAGGCATTTATGAAAGATATTTTGAATATGAAAATGAGATATATCATCACATTTTAGATTCAAAAACCGGCCGCCCCGTTAATAACGAATTGGCTTCTGTAACCATAATTGCAAAGGAATCTGCTATTGCTGACGGGCTTTCAACCGCCTGCCTTGTCCTAGGTATTGATAAAAGCAAACAGCTTTTAAAGCAATACGATGCAGAAGCAGTATTCTTGAAAAAGGATGGCTCTCTTTCAACAACAGATAATCTTATAATTGATAATTCTGATAATATTCCCGAAATAAAGCGGAGATAACCGATTGCCCGATTAACCTTCCGCTTTTTCTAATGCCTCGTTTATGAGGTCAACATATTCCCCTACCGCTATGGTGCAGCCTGTAATAACATCGGTCTTGCCGTCTTTATTGAGGGTAATACTTGAAACGCCGTTTTCGGTTGCATATTTTTCGAAATATGCAATCTCCTCGTGCCATTCATGTTGGGCGCCGCCTGCCTTCATTCCATATTTCCCGCTTTCCGAAATAGTTTTCTTTGTGCCCTCGTCCTTATGCTCGGCATCGCAGTCAATGGAGTAAACCGCGCCATCCTTAACTACAACCTTAACAATGGCCTTATAGCCGCTATCGTCATAGGTATTGGCAGACGCCTTATATTCCCCGTCTTTCAGCCTTGCTGAACCTACCATGCCCGAATCGTTAGATGAAACCTCTCCATTCTTATCTCTCATTTTGCAACCACTTAGTTGTAAAAACATAAAAACCGGTAAGGCGCAGGCGATAAAAATACTTGTCTTTTTCATTTTTTAAAATCTCCTTTTTTATTTGTAACTATTGTTATCTAAAAAGCGAGATTTATTCAAAAATTTAAGCCACCGCAGTAGCGGTGGCTTTTTACAAATTTTAATCCCAGGCTTCTTCCTCGGTTTTGCCCGGTCTTGTCATTAAACTTGTGAGCGCATTTTTAGGAGTTGTTCCGTTATAAAGAATATTATAACACTGCTCGATAATCGGCATACTGATTTCATATTTATCGGCAAGCTGTTTAGCAATAGCAGCGGCATAATACCCTTCTACCGTTCCAACCCTTTCCAAAGCCTCTTTAACGGGAACTCCCGAGCCGACAAGGTTTCCAAAGCGGTTATTTCGGCTATGCTCAGATATACAGGTTACGATAAGGTCGCCAAGGCCTGATAACCCCATAAAGGTTTTGCGGTCCGCACCCATTGCAGTTCCCAGTCTTGCAAGCTCGGCAAGACCTCTTGTTATAAGGGCGGCTCTTGTGTTATCACCTGATTTAAGTCCGTTCTCAATTCCTGCGGCAACAGCAATAACATTCTTTAACGCACCGCCGATTTCAACGCCTAAAACATCACTGTTTGTATAAATGCGGAAGTTCTTTCCAATCAAAGCGTTTTGCACATTCTTCGCAGCATCGGCATTTTCTGATGCAACGACGACGGTAGTAGGTATATTCTTCGCAACCTCTTCAGCATGAGAAGGACCCGAGAGAACAACCGGCTTTTTGTCAGGCAGTTCTTCCTTTATAACCTGTGAGAGCCTTAGCATCGTTTCCCTTTCAAAGCCTTTTGCAACATTAACAACTATGCCAACCTCTTTGCCTTTAAGTCTTGCGGCAGTTTCTCTGACTGCAAAAGAAGGGGTTGCAATAATTGTTATATCGGCTCCTAAAACGGCCTCTAAATCATCGGTTATAAGAATATCCTCGGCGATTTTTATATTGGGCAAAAGTTTTTTACTTTCGCGCTCTTGATTTAACGAGTCAACCTCTGCTTTAAAGGGCGACCACATGGATACCTTATGTCCTAAACTATAGGCATGAACGGCAAGAGCAATACCCCAGCCGCCTGTTCCAAGAACAGTTATTTTACCCATTTTTATGACTCCTTTGTTTTCTTTATAACAAGGGGCTTTTCCTCGCCCTTAAATAATCTTACAATGTTTTCCTTATGCTTAGAAATCACTATGACCGACATAACCCCTATCAAAAGACATTGTGCAGTTTTTTGCTGAGGAGTATAATCGGGCGCGCCTGCAAAGATAATGTTCAGGAACGGTAATGACACCGCAGCAGAAATAGAAGCTAAAGAAATAATCCTCTTTATTGCAAGCAAAACAACAAACAAGGTTAAAGCGATAACTGCAGAATTCCACTGGCAAACCAAAATAATTCCGCAGGAGGCTGCAACACCTTTTCCGCCCTTAAAGCCAAAGAATATTGGGAAAACAGTTCCTATAATGCAGGCAATTCCGCAATAATAAACACCGTATTCGGCTCTTAAAAACTCAAAGCCGAGTTCAGAATATAAATACGGGAAAACAACAAATTTTCCCAAAGCGCAAATTCCTGCAGCTTTAGAGGCGTCAATAAGAAAGGTTATAATGCCGGGTAAAAAGCCCATTGTTCTCATAACATTGGTCATTCCCGCATTACCGCTTCCGCTTTCTCTAACGTCCTTATGCCCTACTGATTTTGAAATTATAATAGCGGTATTAACGCTACCAACAAGATAGGCAGCTATAATAATACCGGCAAAAATAAGCCATCGCAAAAAAGTCATAAAAAGTATCTCCCAGAAAAGCTTAAGCTTTTTTATCTCCGCGTTCGCGGATAACAAATTTAACCGGTGTTCCCTCTAATCCGAAGGTTGAGCGAATCTGATTTTCTAAATATCTCTGATAAGAGAAATGGAAAAGCTCCTCGCGGTTACAGAAGAACACAAATGTCGGCGGTTTAACAGAGGCCTGAGTCATATAATAAATTTTGAGCCTCTTTCCCTTATCCGAAGGCGGTTGAACTCTTGCTGTTGCCTCTGCCAAAACATCATTGAGCATACCCGTTGATATTCTCATTGTGTTCTGCGAATGAACAAACTTTATGAGGTCGAAAAGTCTATCGAGTCTCTGACCTGTTTTTGCCGAAATAAAGATAATGGGTGCATACGGCATAAATGAAAAATCCTGCATAAGTTCTTTACGCATATTATCCATTGTCTTACCGTCTTTCTCGACGATATCCCATTTATTAACGGCAATAATAGCCGCCTTGCCCTGCTCAATAGCCAGACCCGCAACCTTTGAATCCTGCTCGGTGAAGCCCTCTGCAGCATCAATCATTATAACGCAAACATCCGAGCGCTCTATTGCCATTTTAGCACGCATAATGCTATATTTTTCAATCTCATCGTCAACCTTGCTCTTGCGGCGAATACCCGCAGTATCGGTGAAATTAAATTTCTGGTCCTTCACCGTGACAAGAGTATCAATCGCATCTCTGGTTGTTCCTGCGATATCAGAAACAATAACGCGCTCCTCTTTTGAAATAGCATTTATAAGTGAAGATTTACC
Source organism: uncultured Oscillospiraceae bacterium (assembly GCA_949295415.1). Lineage (GTDB taxonomy): Bacteria > Bacillota > Clostridia > Oscillospirales > Acutalibacteraceae > UMGS172. Next base: position 24,971 of record CASFLA010000021.1, on the reverse strand, counting down.
CGCATTAGGTTTTCCGATAACGGCAACATTGATAACCTCGTCATCATCATCGTTTTCATCGGAAAAATCAATATACTCAAATGCCTTATCGAGTAAATCTCCTGTTCCATGGCCGTGAACACCGGAAACAGCCATAGGCTCACCAAGCCCCAAATTATAGAACTCATAAAATTCCATAGGGGCTTCACCTAATTTATCGCATTTATTAACGCACAAAACTACGGGCTTTCCGCTTTTCTGAAGCATTGCGGCAACCTCATGGTCAGCCGCAGTAACACCGCTTTTTAAATCGGTCACAAAAATAATAACATCAGCAGTCCCGATGGCAAGCTCTGCCTGAGCGCGCATCTTTTTAAGGATAACATCATCTGTTTTCGGCTCAATACCGCCCGTATCAATAAGCATAAACTTTTTGCCAAGCCATTCCGCATCACCGAATATACGGTCACGGGTAACACCGGGAGTATCATCAACAATAGATAATCTTCTGCCGATAAGTTTATTAAAAAGGGTCGATTTTCCAACATTAGGACGACCAACTACTGCAATTATGGGTTTAGACATCTTGCCACCTCCTATCTTCCGGCAAGCGCCGATATCAGCGACCAACCGTCATTCTCACAAATTCTGACTTTAACATTTAAAGCCTGCTCCAATTCCTCAACAGTTACACTATCGAGGAACATATCTCTCTCATGCCTTAACATAACCGAAGGAACTATCAGCTCCTCGCCTATATCCTTGCCTTTTAATTGCTCAATTATATCGCTTCCCGTAACAAGACCTGCAACGGTAATTTTTCCGCCAAAGAAATTGTTCTTTATACTATAAACCGAGCAATCTAAATTATGCCATTTTTTCTTAGCGTTGTCAACAATATGGTTGATAAGTTTCGAAGCCGCCTGCCCTGTTATACAGGTTACTTTTCGGCTTTCCAAAGGAGCTTCAATATCATAGAGAGCCTCCTCAGCCTCCATTTTAAGCATTGCCCACATGCCAACGCCGTTTTCAAGCTGAACAAAATCTCCGTAATACTCGGCATCGGGCATTTGGCGCTTTGCCGTTAAATAAAATTCATCGGCGGCAAAAACTCTGTTTTCATTATAAAGCTCGTTAGTCTTTGCTGCATACTTTTCACAAATATCAATAACCTCATTTGCGTTTTCCTCGGTAAATGGCTCAAGCTCACAAAGACCGCCCCTATGACCGCTAAGACCAACCGGAACGCAAGCGACACTCTTTATATTTTCATATTTTGTCAGGTCCTCTAAGCTGCGGACTAATTCTTCCCCGTCATTCCAACCGGGACAAAGCACAAGCTGACAGTTAACGCTTATTCCTGCCTCGCAAAGACGCCATAAAACATTAAGCGCCTCTCCTGCAAAGCGATTTCTCATCATCTTAACCCTCAATTCAGGGTTAGTTGTATGCACCGAAACATTAACAGGACTTATATGCATTTTTATAATACGCTCAATCTCATGCTCGGTGATATTGGTAAGAGTAATGTAGTTGCCGAAAAGGAACGACATTCTTGAATCGTCATCCTTAAAATACAAGGTGTCCCTCATACCTTTGGGTAACTGGTCGATAAAGCAGAAAATACAGTTGTTTTTGCATGAACGCTGTTTATCCATTAAATAGGTATCAAAAAGAAGACCTATTTCATCATCCTCATCTTTTCTTATAACTATTCTTTTCTGCTTGCCGTTTTGTTTTTGAATGAGCAGAACAACCTTGCAATCATTTTGATAAAAGCGGTAATCAAGCACATCCATTATCTCATTACCGTTGATTTTTAAAAGCTCATCGCCTTTTTCAATTTTTGCCTTAAAAGCCGCGGAGCCAGCAACAACTCCGGAAACAACAACTGCCAAACTACCACTTCCTTACTTAAAAAAACAAGGGAAGGATTGCTCCTTCCCTTAAGCGAAATTATGCTTCAACCTTAACAACCTCACGGCCATTATAATAACCGCAGGACGGGCAAACTCTATGAGGTCTCTTATACTCGCCGCAATGATCACATTTTACGAGTGCCGGAGCGCTCATCTTCCAAACGGAAGAACGTCTTTTATTCTTTCTTGCCTTAGATGTTTTTCTCTTCGGAACTGCCATTTTAAACGCCTCCTTAAAAAAGCTAATCGTTATTATTTAAAAGCTCTGCCAAAACTGCAAGACGGGGGTCTCCTTCTTTGGTAGCACAGCCACAAGGACCGTCATTCAGGTTTCCGCCACAAGTCTCGCAAAGTCCGAGGCAATCCTCCTTGCAGAGATGCTTGCTTGGCATTGCAAGAACAATCTCTGTGAAACAAAGCTCATACAAATCAAGCTTATAATCATCAAGCAGGATGATTTCATCATTCTCGCCGTTTTCTAATTTTGCAACGAGAACTCGCTCTATCGGGACAGTATATTTTTTAACTGCTTCTTCACCGCATCTATCACACGGCGCCGAGTATTCGCATTCACACTGAACCGACAACATAACTATCCCTGCGCGGCTGTATGCACTGCCCTTTACCAAGACAGGCGATTTCAAAGGCTTAAGTCCATAGAAATCAACATCGCTCAGGTCAAAACTTAAATCAAGCGGAATAGTCTTACCATCATTCGCAAACAAAGAACGTAAATCTAAAACCATACCACTCACCTCAGATTGTCACACAGATTATTATATCTATCCTATTTTACTTTGTCAAGAACAATTTTTCCGTTATTTTGCCGCATTTTAGATGAAGGAAAGGCAACAAGTTGGTAGTTTGAACATCTTTTGTAAAATAAGCAGTCGGCAGCGGGTGTTTACCCCACCGCCGACTATTTATTTTAATAAAAATTACATTTTCTCAGCGATTTCAAAAATCTCTTTGGGAAGCTCAGACTCATCAGCCGAAATGGTAATGATAAACTCGGCCTTTGCATCCTCTGAAAGAGCATTAAGCTTTTTTAAGAACTCTGCGAGTTCATCATAGTTTCTGTTACCGATGCGAAGAACTGCATCAATACCAATATGAGTAACATCATAGTTACCTGCGCAGATACCTGAAATGAAGCCATAGAATGCGTCATATCCCGAAATACCATAATGGTCGGTATCAACAAGACGAACGCGGTGAGTGATATTCAAAATAAGGGTAGAACTCTTTTCGATGCAGACAACATTGCCATTGGAAACATCCGCAGCTGCAGTAACGGCATCAATAAGCTTTTTGGTTTTTCCGCTGCCCTTTTTACCGATAATAAGTTTTAACATAGTAACATCTCCTTTATATTTTCAGATTGCAAAGCAATCTTATTTTCTTTTAATTACTGGATTCTTGCCTCTAAAGCGGCCTTTCTATCCTCGAATCCCGGTTTGCCAAGCATTGCAAACATATTTTTCTTATAGTCCTCAACGCCGGGCTGGTTAAACGGGTTAACTCCGAGCATATAACCTGAGATTGCACAAGCCTTTTCGAAGAAATAGATGAGTCTTCCAAGGTTTTCTTCGTCAGCCTTTTCAACCTCAATTACAAGGTTGGGAACTCCGCCGTCAGTATGAGCTAAAATCGTTCCCTCGAAAGCCTTCTGATTAACAAAGGACATTGTCTTACCCGCTAAGAAGTTAAGACCATCACCATCATTTTCTTCCTTTTTGAGAACTATATCTGAACCGCAGTCACCGATAGTAACAACGGTTTCAAACAAATGCCTGCGACCATCCTGAATATACTGACCCATAGAATGAAGGTCAGTCGAGAAGGTTACAGATGCAGGGAAAAGGCCCTTGCCATCCTTGCCCTCACTCTCGCCGTAAAGCTGCTTAAACCATTCAGCCATCATTGCAAATCTCGGCTCATAAGAAACAAGAAGCTCGATTGCTTTACCCTTGCGATAGAAAATATTTCTTAAAGCGGCATATCTATAGCAATCATTCTTATAAACATCGTTTACGCTATATTCTTCTCTTGCCTTCGCTGCACCTGACATTAAAGCATCAATATCAGCACCTGCAACTGCAATAGGAAGAAGACCAACCGCGGTAAGAACCGAGAATCTTCCGCCGACATCATCGGGAACCACAAAAGACTCATAGCCTTGCTCATCTGCAAGCTGCTTTAAGGTTCCTCTTGTTCTATCGGTTGTGCAGTAAATTCTCTTTACTGCTTCTTCATGGCCATAGCGCTTTTCAAGATATTCTCTGAATACTCTGAAGGCTATAGCCGGCTCGGTTGTTGTTCCTGATTTTGAAATAACGTTAATCGAAACGCGCTTGCCCTCACAGAGATTTAAAATGTCATTAAGAGCAGAACCACTGATACTGTTACCTGCGAAATAAATCTCAGGGGTATCCTTTTTAAGATTGTTATAAAGCGGAGATTTTAAAAATTCAATCGCCGCTCTTGCTCCTAGGTATGAGCCGCCGATACCTATAACAATAAAAACATCGGTATCCGAGATGATTTTTTCTGCACATTTCTTTATGCGACCGAACTCTTCCTTATCATAGCACACAGGAAGGTCAACCCAGCCCAAAAAATCATTTCCCAGACCCGACTTTTTATAGAGTATATCGTGAGCTGCCGAAACTTGCGGAGCAATTCCCTTTAAATCATCCTCTGCAAGAAACGGTGCTGCATAATTTTCTTTGAATTTGATTGCCATTTTGAAAACCCTTTCGCCAAGGTTTTAAATCTTGGACTTTATTTATTCATCTATATTATACAATAGCACCGTTTCTTTTTCAACAATAATTTGAAAAAAGTTTAAAAAATTACCCATTATATAAGCCTAATACTCAGACCGCAAATATAGCGCCGAGCATTTGCTTAACAGCGTTCCATAATGTCATTTTCCCAACAGAAAACTCTGCAGTTATCGGAACTGTTCCTATCTCCTCATCGCCGATTTTAACTCTTGCAACGCCTATCTGCTGACCCTGTTCTATGGGTGCTTTTAATTCATTGGGCAACTCGGTTATAACCGTTATATTCTTTGCCTTACTTTTTTCTATAAGAAAACTCTGCTTTTTGTTGCATATAGGCAAAACGAAATCCTTTGTTCCTCCCTTTACTTCTATAGGCTTTAACTCAGCCGCGTCAGCAGATGCCGTAATATAGGTATAATTTGCGAAGCCGTAATCAAGCAGCTTTCTTGCTCCTTGAAAGCGGTCATTACTGTTGCCGGAGCCCATAACAACTGCGCAAAGCTCTAAGCCGTTTCTCTCAGCAGTTGCCGAAAGACAGGCGCCTGCAATAGAAGTTGTTCCGGTTTTAAGACCTGTGCAGCCCTCGTAGAATCTAACCAGCTTATTAGTATTGACAAGCTCTGATTTGCCGTTTCTTAAGGAATCCATCCATACGGTTGAATAATTTTTGATTATATCGTGCTTTATAAGCTCACACGACGCAACCGCTATATCGTGGGCACTGGTTAAGTGGCCATCTGCATCCAATCCCGTTGAATTTAAAAAGTTAGTGTCCTTAAGACCTAATTCTGCGGCGCGGTCATTCATCATTTTAACAAAGCCTTCTTCGCTTCCCGCTACCGCCTCCCCTAACGCAACGGTTGCATCATTCGCGCTGCCTATAACTGCGGCTTTCAACAAATCGTCAACGTTCATCTGCTCACCCGGCTCAAGCCAAATCTGCGAGCCGCCCATTGAGCAAGCATAATCACTCGCAGTAATAACCGTATCTGTGGACAATAGTCCAGAATCTATTGCTTCAACAACAAGCAACAGCGCCATAACCTTAGTTATTGAAGCGGGCGCCAATTTTTTATGACTCTCACTTTCATAGAGGATTTGCCCTGTGTTAACCTCCATTAAAATGCAGGATTTTGCAGGAATTTCCAAGACCGCACCAATCGGCGCTACCGTTTCGGTTGCATCAAAAATCGGCGGGTCAGTAAGTTCAGGCGAATAATACTCAGTTACAACATCACTTATTTTCTGCTCTCCCTCATCAGCAAAGGCTTTTAGCGGTAAAAACAAAAGTAAGAACGCCAAGCAAAATGATAAAACAGCTCTATATTTTTCCATATCGGCACACCCTTTTATAATAATACATTTAAAAATATGCCAATAACGGCCTTAAAATGCAAAAGCCGCAGTAACAACTGTTACTGCGGCTTTAAATTACTATTATTTCTTAGCTTTGATTGCCTTCTTAGCGGCTTCTGCAATATCCTTTGCACGAAGACCGAATATATCAAGCAGTTCATTTGCAGGGCCTGACATACCAAAGGTATCCTTAACGCCAACCTTGATTACAGGAACGGGACACTCCTCAGTAACAACCTCGCTGACTGCAGAGCCAAGGCCTCCGATTACGGAATGTTCCTCAGCTGTTACGATTGCGCCTGTTTCCTTAGCGGCTTTAATAATGATATCTCTATCGATAGGCTTAATGGTTGCAATATTGATAATTCTTGCCGAGATGCCCTCATTTTTAAGGAGCTCGTATGCCTCCATTGCTTCCTTAACCATAAGACCGGTTGCAACAACAGTTACATCGGTTCCCTCTTTAAGTAAAGCTCCCTTGCCGATTTCAAACTTATAGTTTTCATCGAATACAACGGGAACTGCAAGACGACCGAAGCGCATATAAACGGGGCCATCAAATTCAGCTGCGGCGAACACTGCCAAGCGAGCCTCAACTGCATCTGCAGGGTTGATAATGGTCATACCGGGAATTGTGCGCATTAAAGCGATATCCTCACAGCACTGATGGGTTGCGCCATCCTCACCAACAGAAATACCTGCATGGGTTGCGCCGATTTTAACATTAAGATGAGGATAACCGATAGAGTTTCTAACCTGCTCGAAGGCTCTGCCCGAAACAAACATTGCGAACGAACTTGCAAATACGAGCTTACCTGTTGCGGCGATACCTGCGGCAACGCTCACCATATTACCCTCAGCTATTCCGCAATCATAGAACATTTCGGGATGAGCTTTTTTAAACATACCAGTCTTGGTTGCTGCTGCAAGGTCAGCATCAAGAACAACGAAATCCTGTCTTTTTTCTGCTAATTCAACGAGAGCTTTTCCGTAAGCATCTCTTGTTGCCATTGTTACTACATCTGCCATATTTACCACTCTCCCTTATTAAAGTGCAGCAATCTTGCTGTCAAGCTCTGCAAGCGCCTGTTCGGTAAGCTCGTTGTTGGGAGCAGAACCGTGCCAATCAACCTTGTTTTCCATATAGGAAACATCTTTGCCCTTAATTGTATTGGCAATGATTGCAGTCGGCTTATCCTTGCACTCTTCAGCAGCCTTAACTGCGGCCTCAATCTCATCAAAATTATGGCCATCAATAGTGATGACATTCCAATTAAATGCCAGGAACTTTTTATCAAGCGGAAGCGGTGAGTTAACCTCTTCAATAGTTCCGTCTATCTGCAGGTGGTTAAGGTCAACAAAAACAGTAAGGTTGTTTAAGTTTTTAGCGGCGGCAAACATTGCTGCCTCCCAAACCTGACCTTCCTCAGATTCACCGTCACCGATAATACTATATACTCTGTAATCTTCATTGAAATGCTTTGCAGAAAGAGCCATACCTGCTGCAGCTGAAATACCCTGGCCCAAAGAGCCGGATGACATATCAACGCCGGGGATATGCTTCATATCGGGATGACCCTGCAAGATTGCATATGGCTTGCGGAGCTTTTCAATCTCTGCGACCGGGAAGAATCCACGAAGAGCTAAAACTGCATAAAGCGCAGGAGCCGCATGGCCTTTTGATAAAACAACTCTGTCTCTTCCCTGCATCTTAGGGTTCTCAGGGTCGATATTCATTTTATCAAAATAAAGGTAAGTAAGTATATCAACACAGGAAAGTGAACCGCCGGGGTGACCCGATTTTGCGCGGTTTGTGCCGATAATGATTTGTTTTCTTGCTTCTAAGGCAAGCTTTCTGAGCTCAAGTTTTCTTTGCTCGTTCATATAAATCCTCCTATTTTAAGCAATCTAAAGGCTTTAGTTTTGCTTTATACTTTTTGAAATATTCGGGCAGTTCTGCCTCGAATTCCAAGTATTGATTTGTTTTGGGGTGAATAAAACCGATTTTGCCTGCATGCAAGCATTGGCCACAAAGCTCGGTTATAACCTTTTTCGGCCCATAAAGCGGGTCACCTGCTATAGGATGGCCAATTGACGCCATATGGACCCTGATTTGATGAGTTCGGCCCGTTTCAAGACGAAACCGCATCAATGTAAAACCCTGAAAGCGCTCGACAACCTCATAATGAGTAACTGCCGACTTTGAGTTTTTATAAACAACTGCCATTCGCTGACGGTTCTTGGGGTCACGCCCAATGGGAGCGCTGACAAGACCGCTATCCTGCTTAACATTGCCATAGCAAATTGCCAAATACTCTCTTGTAAAGGAATGCTCCTTAATTTGTTTGGCTAAATGTATATGGGCAACATCGTTTTTTGCAACAATAAGCAAACCGCTTGTATCCTTATCAATGCGATGAACTATGCCCGGGCGGCTGACGCCGTTAATTCCCGAAAGAGTTCCCTTACAATGATAAAGCAGAGCGTTTACTAAGGTTCCATCACTATTTCCGGGGGCGGGATGAACAACCATACCTTTGGGCTTATTGACAACAAGCAGGTCATCATCTTCATAAACAATGTCAATCGGTATATCCTGCGGCAAAGCCTCCGGCTCTTTAAGCTCAGGAATTTCAACCGTTATTTCATCGCCCGATTTTACAAGTGCTCTTTTTTTGACAGCAAAACCGTTTAAAAGAACTTTGCCATCATCTATAAGCTCAGCGGCAAAGCTTCGAGAGAGCGAAAGCCTTGACGCGATAAAAGCATCTATTCTTCCCTCTTCATCGGAAACTACGATTTTTTCAGTTGCCATCTTTGTTTTCCGCTTCCTGAAAATCGGTTGCCATCTTGGAAATATGCTTATTACGCTTATAATCTTTAACGAAGTCCATAACAAAATAAACAACAATCATAAATGCACCAACGCAAACCGCGCAATCGGCAACATTAAATACAGGAAAATCAATAAAACCGAACTCTAAAAAGTCAATAACGTTACCGCCTCTGAAAATACGGTCAATAAGATTTCCTATACCTCCCGAAAGAACAAGCATGAGCGACCAAAACATCCATTTGCTCTGAAATGTTTTGCGAACAAGCATACAAACACAGATAACCATAATGATACAGGTTATGGTTATTAAAAACCAGGTCTTGCCTGCGAAAATTCCAAAAGCGGCACCGCTGTTCGGAATAATGCGGTTCAGGTTTAAAATACCCGGTATAACGGTTATAACTTCGTTTTGCTCCATCATAACCGTTACAAGATATTTAGTCAATTGGTCACCTGCGATAATTAAAATACCGCAGATAATAGCTAATATTGCTGACATATTAACTCCTAAAATTATAATTTAGAAACGATTGCGGCACAACGACTGCAAAGAGTAGGATGCTCTGCCGACCGGCCAACGGTTCTGCTGAAGGTCCAGCAGCGCTCGCACTTCTCGCCCTCGGCATGCTTAACGGCAACCTTGACGCCGCTATCGCCCATAGCTTCGCCACCATCACCCTCTATAATATTGACAGAGGAAACGATTAAAACGGTCGGAAGTATATTTTCAACAGATTTTAAGAACTCTAAGGTTTCACCCTTAGCATAAAGGGTCACCTCGGCCTCCAGAGAAGCACCAATTACCTTAGCATTTCTTGCCATTTCGAGCGATTTTTTAACATCATCTCGGATAGCGTGAATTCTATCCCAACGAGTCATAAACTCGGCGTCAATCTCGCGCTCTGCTTTGGGGAAATTGTTAAAGACAACATTTCTCTTGTCATCTTCGGCCTTATGAGGCATAAACTGCCAGATTTCATCCGAAGTAAATGCCAGAACAGGAGCAATAAGACGGGTCAACGCATGGAGAATCTTATAAATAGTGGTCTGAGCAGCGCGGCGGGTCTTAGAATCAACTGCTTCAACATAAAGTCTGTCCTTAGCGGCATCAAGATAGAAGTTTGACATATCAAGAACGCAGAAATTATGAACGGCGTGGAAAATCAGATGATACTCAAAGTTATCATAAGCCTTGCGGCAGTTTTCAATAAGCTCGTCAAGGCGCATTAAAGCAAAGCGATCCATTTCCTCGAGTTCTTCAAACTTAACGCTGTCTTTATCGGGATCAAAATCATTGATACAGCCCAAAATAAATCTTGCGGTATTTCTGATTTTGCGATAAACCTCGCTAAGCTGTTTTAAAATATCCTGCGAAATGCGGATATCTGCATGATAATCAGAAGAAGCAACCCAAAGTCTTAAAACATCGGCACCATACTGCTTAACAATATCATCAGGGTTAACGGTATTGCCGATAGACTTAGACATCTTCTTGCCCTCACCGTCAACAACCCAACCATGAGTTACAACGGTCTTATAAGGAGCGCAGCCATAAGCGGCAACAGAGGTAAGAAGTGAAGACTGGAACCAGCCTCTATACTGGTCTGCACCCTCTAAATAGAGGTCAGCAGGGGTTTGAAGGTCATCGCGAAGACCTAAAACTGCGGCATGGGAAACGCCCGAGTCAAACCAAACGTCCATAATATCGGTTTCTTTTTTGAACTCAGTGCATCCGCATTCGCACTTTACACCCTCAGGGATAAGGTCTTTAGCATCAAGCTCATGCCAAGCATCTGCGCCCTTTTCTCTGAAGATATCTGCAACCTTAGCGATGCTTTCTTTAGTAATAAGCTCTTTTCCGCAATCCTTGCAGTAGAAAATCGGAATCGGAACACCCCAGGTTCTCTGACGGGAAATGCACCAGTCACTGCGGTCCTTAATCATACCCGAAATTCTATCCTTACCCCAACCGGGAATCCAGGTTACAGCATCGGTTGCCTTTAATGCTTCATCGGCAAAATCGGCAATCGAGCAGAACCACTGCTCTGTTGCTCTGAAGAGAATGGGCGATTTGCAACGCCAGCAATGCGGATACTGGTGGATAATCTTTTTAAGAGCAAACAAATGACCCGATTTATCGAGCTCCATTGCAATAGCCTTGTTTGCATCATTGGTGGTCAATCCCTCGAACTGACCGGCTTCCTTAGTCATAATTCCCTTGTTATCAACGGGGACAACCATAGGAATCTCTTTATAACGCTGACAAACCTCAAAGTCATCAACACCATGACCCGGTGCGGTATGAACGCAACCCGTTCCGCTTTCAAGAGTAACATGGCTTCCAACGATAACAGGCGAAGTTCTGTCAATAAACGGATGAGCGTATTTCATATATTCAAGCTCTGAACCCTTAATGGTTCCGATAAGCTCAAATTCGGCAATCTCTGCGGCAGCAAACGCGCTTGCAGCGAGTTCTTCAGCCATAACATAGAATTCGCCGTTTGCCTTATATACGCCATAGGTATAATCAGGACCAACGCAAATCGCAAGGTTTGCAGGCAAGGTCCAGGTAGTAGTTGTCCATATAACGAAATAGGTTTTAGCTATATCTGTACCAAGAGCAGAAAGCTTACCTAAATCATCGGTAACATTAAACTTAACATAGATAGAGAAGCAGGGGTCCTCTGCATACTCAATTTCAGCCTCAGCCAAAGCGGTCTGGCACTCGGGGCACCAATAAACAGGCTTAAGACCCTTATAAATATAGCCATTCTCAGCCATTTTGCCGAAAATCTCAATCTGCTTTGCAACATAATCATTTGCCAAGGTAAGATAAGGATGCTCCCAATCGCCCAAAACACCCAAACGCTCAAACTGCTTGCGTTGGTCATCAACAAAGCCGAGAGCAAAATCGCGGCACATTTTGCGAAGCTCTAATGCAGAAATCTGCTGGTCAGACTCCATACCTGCTTTTTTACGAGCCTTAAGCTCGGTAGGCAAACCATGGGTATCATAGCCCGGAACATAAGGAGCCTTAAAACCGGACATATTCTTATAACGGAGAACGAAATCCTTCAAAGATTTATTGAGCGCGGTTCCCATATGAATAATACCGTTTGCATACGGAGGACCGTCATGAAGAATATAAAGGGGCTTGCCCTCATTATGCTTCATAAGCTCCTCATAGGTGTTTTCATCCTGCCACTTTTTTAAAGCCTCAGGCTCACGGGTGGGCAGACCGGCTCTCATCGGAAATTCGGTAACCGGCAAGTTAAGTGTCTTATTATAATCCATTTTTTAAAACTCCCTTAAACAAAAAGGCAATTATCCGCCTTCACAACATAAACTATAACAAGCTAAAAAGCCTGCTATAGTTTATATTTTTTACATTATAATTATTTTCTCTTTTTCTTGAAGAAGAGTTTGGGCTCGTCGTCATCGTCATCATCATCGTCATCATCGATGCTGAAGGTTATATGACCGCGGCCTTTTTCTTTAACAACGGTAATTTCTTCTTCCTCGTCATCTTCATCCTGCTCGGGTTCTTCTTCCTCTTCTATCTCCTCTTCTATCTCCTCTGCTTCTTCGGGTCCTTCGGGAGCAACCAAGGTAACAGTAGGAATTTCCTCTGCAGCCTCCTCGGGAGTTTCATCCATAGAAATCTGCATAGCATCAGGAACAGATTTTACGGTAATTTCAGCGGTCTGCTTTTCGGCCGCTTCATCAGCGAGTCTCTTATCAACTGCGTCTTTAAGCAATACCTCAGGGTCACTAAAGTCGGTCAAAAGAACCTCTTTAGCCCTATCAATATCAAAAGGAATCTCATCGGGGAGCTGATTGATAAGGTTTAAAACAGAGCTGCACTGTGCAACTGCCTTTTTCTTGAAATCCGAAACCTCAATCTTTAAGCGGTCATAAAGCTTCTGCTCTATTTCAACGCTCACCTTTGCCTCTGCAGAAATTTCCTCTGCGCGAGCAACTGCATCAGCAATAATCTTAGCAGCCTCTTTTTCGGCAGTCTGACCCAGAAGAACAGCGTTCTTCTCAGCGTCTGCAATTATTTCCTTAGATTTAATTTCAGCTTCGGTAAGCTTTAAGTTTGCCTCAGCAATAATACCTTCAGCCTCTGCCTGGGCATCCTCGCTGATTTTTTCTGCAACCTTCTGTGCGCTTACTAAAACATTCTGAATTCCTGCAGCGGAAAGAGTTGCATCGGGTGTTCTTTTACCGATTTCCTGCAGCTTGCGCTCGGCTTCAGCCTTCTGGCGCATTAAAATCTCTATCTGCGATGCCATTTCTTCTAAGAATAGCTCAATATCGCTCTGCTTATAACCACCCATGTGGGATTTCTGGAACTCCATATTTCGAATTTGCTCAGGTGTTTTCATTATGTATTCCTCCGCTTACAGTTAATTATATTTTCTGTAGTTTAAAATAACTCTACCCTTTTTACTGCGGGCAGATGCATTATCTATTATAAATTTGCCGTATTTTCTGATGCTTAAAATATCTCCTTCTGCTATTTCGACGGTTGGCTTTTCTTTTAAAATGCCGCCTACAGATACCATTCCGAGCGAAATCAGTTCAGAAGCCTTGTTTCTTGAAACCGAACAAACGGCCGAAACAACGCAATCAAGGCGAAGCGACGCAACCGTTGCGGTCCACCCGGAAAAACTGTTGCTTAATGGAACAAAATCATCGGTATCTAAGGATAGCTCAACCCCGTTACCGCTGATTTTATCAACCGAAGCCAAAATATGCCCAACAACCGATTCGAGCACAAAGACTATCGAATCCTTGCCATCGGTCATAATATCGCCGATAGTTCCCCTTTCGATGCCAAGGGACATCAAGGTTCCCAAAATATCGCGATGTTGGAGCGGTTTAAAGCCTTTATTAACAATGCGAATTCTTTTAATCGGGAACAAGGAGCCCTCAGGCTCTGCCCAATCAGGAAAAGCACCAAAAACAGTTCTTTCTGCCCCATCATATCCGCCGAATAAAAGCCATTTTGCCTTTTTCTCTTTAGCGACCTTTAAAGCCTCCAAGCCTTGCGCGGCATTTAAAAACCCCACAAATTTCGGAATGCTTCTTATATTGGCGCAATTGACGGCATCGTTAAGCCTTGCATTTAAAAGCTTAAGCTCTTCATCTATCATATTCTAAATCAGAAGTAGGTTGTGTTGCTCTCAATCTCATCCATTAAAAGCTCGCCCATAACATCAACTTCACTGGGAGTGATGATAAAGGTGCTGTTGGCAACCTTTTTAATTCTGCCCGAATGAGCATAAGCAGCACCGCTCAAGAAATCAAGGAGTCTTCTCTGAGTTTCCTTATTAGCTGCCTCAAGGTTGAGAACGACAGTTCTCTGGTCAGCCAAATGGTCAGCAATAGCGGGTGCATCCTCAAAGCGCTCAGGCTTAACCAAGGCTACCTGAAGCTGAGCTGCAGTTCTAACAGTGCCTGCCTGCTTTGAGCTTCTGCGCTCACTGGGGAACTGGGTTGCCTTTTCAGAACGCTCATAGCTTCTGCCGGTGTAAGAAAAATCGTCTCTGCGGCGCTCCTCTTTCACGGTTTCAACCTCTTCAATCTCGTCATCCTCATCAGTTGCGCTCATAATGTCCTTAATTCTATCAAAAAAGCTCATGGTAAAATCTCCTTTGCTTTAATAAACTTTTAATTATAGTTTCGTCTTCCAAAAAGCGACGTTCCAACGCGAACAATGTTAGCTCCGCAAAGAATTGCCTCATAGTAATCGGAAGACATACCCATAGACAAGTATACCATATCTATATTATCTATGTTTTTACCTCTAATGTCAATAAACAGTTTGTGCATTTTGTTAAAATAATTACATATTTGTTCACAATTCTCGCAAATGGGCGGAATTGTCATAAAGCCTTTAACCTTTACGCATTCCAATTTTGCGATTTCTTTTAATGCAGCTTCCAATTCTTCGGATGAAAAACCGGATTTACTTTCTTCATTGCCGATATTAACCTCAAGAAGAATCTCCATTGTTTTGCCTATTCTTTTACATTGCTTATCAATCTCGTTTGCAAGCTTTACAGAATGCACCGATTCAATCATTTCAACTTCGGCAACAATATCCTTAACCTTGTTGGTCTGAAGATGGCCTATAAAATGGCGGTGGCTTGTAATCAGGCTATCCTTTTTGCTCAAAAACTCCTGAACCCTGTTTTCACCAATATACTCTATTCCACTTTCAATAGCGTGGTTTATAACCTCGGGCTCAACCGTCTTGGTTGCGGCAAGAAGAATAATATCATCTGATGATTTGCCTATAGTTTCAGAAGCTTCTGCAATTCTGTTCTTTATTTCGGCATAGTTTTTATCAAACCATGCTATTTTCTCATTTATTTCAGTTGAATATTTTTCCGTCATATAGATTTTTACCCTTTACTATAATTTCATCATAAAGGCGCAGAACCTTTGAATTAGAAACCTCTTTTTCAACTATCGAATAGTTTTCGCCCTCATAAATAACATTAACGGGAACAAATTTAACCTGAGATGCGGTTAAAACATAAACTCCCCTTTTACCATCTAAAACACGAATGGCGCGGTTATCAACCTTGAGTCCCGAATGCTCATTATAAACAACGGTAACCTCAATAGTTCTGTATTCCGCAAGCTCGGTGTTCATTGTTTTGCAGGCAAAGGTTGCAACTGCATTTTCTTGAGTCGATTGTTTGTTGATGCTTTTGACAGTAACAGTAAGCTCAGGTGCCGAAACAAGCGGTGTCAAGAGTTTGACGGTTGCACCCTCGCGAAGATTTAGCGCCTCATCAAAAGGAATAACCACCGAAATATACCATTCATAATCGCTTACTATTTTGCAAACCGCATTATCGGGGATAGACTCTCTTGGTATTTCTGCCATTTTCTCAGCAGTAAGCTCGGGTATCATCTCAGGTCTTAAAGTGTTCTCATATCCGTCAACCGAGTAAATAACATATCCCGAAGACGGAGAAACGACACTACCGGTTACCTCTCCTGCGGCGGCTTTAAGAGCATCGCGCTCTGCTTTTAATGATGCTATAAGAGTGTTAAAATCAGTCGCCTGCCCTGTAACAATCTGCTTGCGGTTTAGAAGCTGAAGCAGCTCGTTTATTGCCTCTGTTTCGGAGACCTTACCGTTTTGAGTTGCAGCGGCAACCTCTAAAATTTTGTTTTCAATTTTAGAATTAAGCGCCGAAAGGTCAGTTGCGGCAAAATCATTATAAATCTGAACACTCTGCAAAACCTCAATCTGTTTATCAAGCTTTTCAATTTTGCCTGCCAATTCAGCGCTTTTAGAATCAAGGTAAACACTTGCAACGGCGCCGTTTTTAGAAACTCTGCCGCCGTTTTGAACGTTATATGATATTGAGCCCGAAACAGTCTGACTCAAAACAGTTTCATTACGAATAATATAGCCCTTCACAGTCCAGCCCGAATAGGTTGAATGCTCATAAACTGTATCGGTGGTTACGGGGTTCATAACCGAAAGATAAAACTGTGCAAATACGAAAGTAACCAAAAATCCAACGGTTACCCATTTAAGCACCTTGAAAACAGTTTTATTCAACGCGTGTTCCTGCCTTTTCTATAATCTTAATTGCTTCTTCTGCCGCATTATCTGTTTTATCGGCATAAATCCAATTTATATTTTCGTTTCTGCGGAACCATGTCAACTGCCTTTTGGCATATCTTCTTGTTTCCTGCTTTAAAGTTTCCAAGGCCTCTTGTAAGGTTTTTTCCCCCTTGAAATAAGGGAATAATTCCTTATGACCTATAGCCTGAACTGCAGTTTTTGAAAACGAACTTTCATAAGCCGCTTTGGCTTCATCAATAAGCCCATTTTCAAGCATAATATCAACTCTGCAGTTGATTCTGTCATACAAAAGCTCGCGGTTTTCATAGGTTATTCCAATAAAAACGGGCTCATATTTTGTTCCGTTCTTCTTGGATTCTAAATTTAATTCGCTCATCGTTTTATTATGGATATAATAAACCTCAAGCGCTCTGATTATCCTCTTTTTATCGTTTAAATGCAGCTTTTCTGCGGTATTTGGGTCAATACCTCTCAATTCATCAAAAAGGCCTTCTATACCCTTTTCCCTTGCTCTCGCTTCAAGCTCTTCCCTAACCTTAGAGCAGTCTTCAGACGGGAAATCGATGCCGTTTATAAGCGAATCAATATATAACCCCGTTCCGCCGACTATTATCGGCAGTTTG
Organism: uncultured Oscillospiraceae bacterium; assembly: GCA_949295415.1. Classification (GTDB taxonomy): domain Bacteria; phylum Bacillota; class Clostridia; order Oscillospirales; family Acutalibacteraceae; genus UMGS172. The sequence continues at coordinate 7,851 of CASFLA010000021.1, read as the reverse complement.
CCTTTATTTGCAATATCTGAAATCGCCTTTTCGGCAAGCTTTATAAACTCGGCAACCGAGAATTTTTCGGTTGGCTCTAAAATACCGACAAGATGATGAGGGATATTCCCCATCTCCTCTTTGGTTACTGCCGCTGATGCAATCGGCATATTCTTATAAACCTGCATCGAATCGGCAGAAACAACCTCTCCGTTAAAATGTTCGGCAAGCTTTATACCTAGAGCGGTTTTACCTGCGGCAGTAGGGCCAACAACAACGATGATTTTCTGCTTTTCCATCATTGTATCCTGCCAAACTGCTTTTCTATTTCTTTTTTCTTAAGCTCGATAGCAACGGGCCTGCCATGAGGACAATACATTATGTTTTCATCCTCTAAAACCGTTTTTGCCAACGCTAAAAGTTCAGGTGAAGAAGAAATGTTGCCTGCTTTAACTGCAGCTCTGCAAGCCATAGTTTCGAAGATGCGCTCCAAGCGGTCAAGCTCGATTGTTTTCTTTAAAACCAGCGCCTCTGCCGCCTCAATAATAAGCGAGGAAACCTCCTCACCCGATAGCACTGAAGGCACCGAACGAACTATAACCGTTCCGTCGCCGAAATCATCAAGCTCAAAGCCACATTTTTCATAAAGCTCTAAATTATCAAGAACAACCGAATATTCCTCTTTGCCCAAGGTTACTCTTATAGGCTCAAGCAAAAGCTGAGGAGCGGTCCCATCCTCGCGTTTTAATTTATTGAAAATAATGCGCTCATGTGCCGCATGCTTGTCTATCAAATAAAGGCTTTCATCGCGGCGGACTATTATATAAGTTTTAAACGCCTCTCCGATATATTCTATATTAGAATCTAAGGTTTCGGGCTCTTTTTTCTCCGCAACGGGTTCAACGGGTTGCTCTGCAACCATAGGTGCCTTTATCAGAGGCTCATTTACAGGCTCTTCCGCCTTACTGACAGATAAAAACTTCTCATTGAGATTGCCGAAAACAACATCCTCATTCTGTTGCTTTTTGGGTTCGGGATTATAAGAAGTATATGCAGGGCCTCCCGAAATTCCCGGCTGACTAAATCTTTTAGAAGCTGCAGTATTTTTGCTGTTAATAATCAGCTTTTCATACTGAGAAAGCACATCGTTTCTATCCTTCTCTATTTCAGGGATAACGGTCTGCCTGAATTCATCTGCAGTCATTCTTATCTGCTTATGAGAAGCGGGCATAGTCATCTCAGGGCGGCTATCGCCCTTTAAAAGCGCATTTCTGACGCTGAACATAACGGCATCAAAAATGCGACGCTCATCCGAAAAACGCACATCGGTTTTTGCAGGATGAACATTTATATCAACCGCGCCAAAGGGCACGGTTATATGCAAAACTGCGGCGGGATATCTACCCACCATAACACTGTTTTTATATGCAGCCTCCAAAGCCGAGCAAACGGTTCCTGAACGGACAAATCTTCCGTTCAAGAATACAGATTGAGCATTTCTTTTAGGCTTGCAGGCAGTTGGTTTTGACACATAGCCTTTAACTGTAACGCCTGAAAATTCGCCGTCAACCTCTATTAGCGAGGACGCAAACTCCCTGCCCTCAACCGCATAGATAGCAGACATAAGGTTATTATCACCGGGGGTTTTAAAAGCCTGCTTTCCATCACGGATAAAGGAAATAGAAACCTCCGGATGAGACATCGCCATTTTATCAAGAACAGCGGCAACAGCGTTACCCTCAGTTATATCTTTTTTAAGGAACTTCATTCTTGCAGGGGTGTTAAAAAACAAATCTCGGATAATGATAGTAGTTCCCTTGGGGCAACCGGCATCATCAACAAAAATTTCAGAGCCACCCTCTGCTCTATAAAGCGTTCCAACCTGCTCTGATTCTGTTTTGGTTAGCATTTCAACCCTTGAAACAGAGGAAATTGCTGCAAGCGCCTCTCCTCTGAAGCCCAGAGTCGCAATAGCATCAAGGTCGTCTTGTTTTTTAACCTTACTGGTTGCATGGCGCAGAAAAGCTGTTGTAACATCCTCCCTTGCAATACCCGAGCCGTTATCAGTTACACGCATAAAGGTAACGCCGCCGTTTTTAATTTCAACTGTAACAATTTTTGAGCCCGCATCAATTGAGTTTTCAACAAGTTCTTTTATAACAGATGCCGGTCTTTCAACGACCTCACCTGCAGCTATAAGCTCTGCAACCTGTTTAGGCAAAACATTGATCATTGACATATAAGGCGACCTCCCATCATGAATTTAATCAAAATCAATCATTGAATGCAGAAATAAGCAATTCCTCAAATTCCTTAACCATTTTAACTGCTTCTTCCTTTTTCTCTTTATACGCAATAAATGAGAAAAGACCAAATGCCGATATGAGCAAAAGCGGAATATAAAGGAATAAGGTTTTAGGAGAACTTAAATGGAATTTAAGGAAGAAAAATGCTGCCGCCATAAGCGGAACCAAAAAGCATATTAAGGATAAAATCCTTGTGTAAAGATTGAGAAAGCGGTCAAACACAAAACCGTAATCAATACGGGTTTTATCGCCTTCAACCTCCTTTAAAGAAACGAGCATACAATAGGTTTCATAAACATCTTTTTTATCAGGCTCAACTCTATATTCAATCTTAAAAACGCCTGTCTCGCGGTCAACACTGCCGCAAAGGGAACCATCAGTATTAACGAGGGCTTTTTCGAAGGTATCTAAAACCTCATTGCAAGGTAAATCCAAAACCGCATGTCTTTTTTTACCTAAAAGTTTATATCTTGCTCCCATAGTCATTCTCCTTACTTTATTTCTTTAGCCTTTTTAACAAAATCGTTAAGTGCCGTCATACATTCAATAGGCGTCAATGTGTTAACATCTAAAAGCTTTAGTTCTTCAAGCAGTTGCTTTGCACCGTGAAGCTCAAAGGTCATCTGCATATCAGCCTCATCGCCTGTTATAGAGCGGCTGTAAACAGCTCCCTCTCCGCTTTCAAGGCCCTGCAGAATTTCTTTTGCACGGTTTATAACTGTTTCGGGAATACCCGAAAGCTTAGCAACCTCAACACCATAACTATCATCAGCACCACCGCGAACAATTCTGCGCAGGAAGGTTATATCATCGCCGCGCTTTTTAACGGCTATGTTATAGTTTTTAACCCCGTCAAGCTGACCCTCCAAAGAGGTAAGCTCGTGGTAATGGGTTGCAAAAAGAGTTTTTGCACCGATTTTCTTCTTATCGCTTGCATATTCAAGCACTGCGCGCGCAATTGACATACCGTCATAAGTCGAGGTGCCTCTGCCGATTTCATCAAGAATAAGCAGGCTCTTACTGGTTGCATTTTTAAGTATCTCGGCAACCTCACTCATCTCTACCATAAAGGTTGACTGACCCGATGCCAAATCGTCCGATGCGCCAACTCTTGTAAATACGGCATCGGTAATAGAAATATCTGCTGAAGAAGCAGGAACAAAGCAACCGATTTGTGCCATAAGCACTATGATTGCAACCTGACGCATATAAGTTGATTTACCCGCCATATTAGGACCGGTTATAATAGCGCAACGATTACTGCCAACATCGAGCAAAGTGTCGTTCGGAACAAAGGGTGCCGAGCTTAACAGCTCAACAACGGGATGCCTTCCCTCAATAATGTTAAGGTTTCCCGAAACATTAAGGGTTGGTCTGCAGTAATTATTCTTAAGCGAAACCTCTGCAAACGATGCCAAAACATCGGCAGCTGCAATAGCATCTGCGGTTGCCTGAACTCTCGGCAGAGCCTCAGCAACTGTTTTTCTTATTCCGTCAAAAATAGCAAATTCAAGCTGAATACTGCGTTCTCTTGCACCTAAAACTCTTGCTTCAAGAGTTTTGAGTTCATCGGTAATATAACGTTCGCAGTTAGTAAGCGTCTGCTTTCTTATATATGTATCAGGAACTAAATCCTTAAAGGCATTAGTTACCTCTATATAATAACCAAAGACCTTGTTGTATCTGACTTTTAAAGTCTTAATACCTGTTTTTTCTCTTTCTTCGAGTTCGATATTTGCGATAATATCCTTGCCGCCAACCATATCATTTCTGAGAAGGTCAACATCCTCGTTATAGCCCTCGCGGATTATTCCACCCTCGCGAACAGAGAACGGAGGCTCATCAACGATTGCGGCATCAATGAGCGCACAAATATCTTCCAAAAGGTCAATATCTGCGGCAATATTCCGGAGCATCCTGCTCGAAAAGCCCGATAAAGCCGCTTTTATGATAGGTAATTTCTGCATTGTATAGCAAAGTGAGCGAAGCTCTCTGCCGCCTGCGGTTCCATAAACAATACGGGTCATAAGACGCTCTAAATCATGAACATCACTCAGCATCTCTCGAAGCTCGCCCAAAGCAACAGTATTGCCGAGCATTTCATCAACACTGTTAAGCCTTGACTCAATAGCCATTATTTCCATAAGCGGCTGCTCAATCCATTTACGGATTAAGCGCTTACCCATAGCGGTTTTGGTTTTATCAACAACCCAAAGCAGTGAGCCGCGCTTTTCCTTAGTGCGCATATTTTCGCAAAGCTCCAAATTGCGCATAGTTCCAAGTCCCAGGCTCATAAACTCGTTTTCTTTGTAGTATGTAGCATCACTTATGCGCTCCATACCGTTTATCTGAGTCTTTTTAAGATAATTTACAGCGGCTCCCAAAGCGCGAACTGCATAATCCGTAGGGTCAATTCCTTTGTTTTTGAGAAAATCTTTTCCAAAATGGTTTAAAACCGAGATTTCGGCTATTCCTGCATCAAAGCATTCAGCGTCAATAACCGAAACACAGCATTGCAGCCTATCCTTAATAAAGCTGCTAAGTTCCTTTATCTCAGAAACCTCTTTGACAGTTACAATCTCTTTAGGCGCAAAGCGGCCAAGCTCGCCTAAAACTCTCCTAAGCGCATCACTGCCCTTTTGAGAGGTTATATTGACAGCTCCCGTTGAAACATCAACAAAGCAAAGGCCAAACTCACGCTTGCCTATGCAGATTGCTGCAAGATAGTTGTTGCGCGATTCATCGAGCATACTATCCTCTAAAACAGTTCCCGGAGTTACGATTCTGACAACATCGCGTCTAACTAAACCCTTTGCGGTTGCGGGATCCTCAGTCTGCTCGCATATAGCGACGCGGTAGCCCTTTTCAATAAGCCTTGCAATATAACCCTCGCAGCTATGGTAAGGAACGCCGCACATCGGTGCTCTTTCGGTCTGACCGCAGTCTTTTCCTGTTAAAACAAGTTCTAATTCTTTTGAAGCGGTAACAGCGTCATCATAGAACATTTCATAGAAATCGCCGACTCTGAAAAACAGCAGGCAATCTTTATTCTGTTCTTTAATTTCAAGATACTGCTTCATCATCGGTGATAATTCAGCCAACTTTAGTTCCCACCCTTTTAAATACTAACAAATAATTAGTGGCATCCGCCGCAGGTAGCGCAGCTACCTGTGCATTCCGAAGGCTCGCAGGTCTCGGGGTCAGCCCCTTCGCAGCACATTTCAATAATGCCGTTCATATGGCGCAAAAGGCCCTCAAAATCATTTTTAGCTTTATTGAACTCAATCATAGAATCGTTGCACATAACCTTGCCGTAAATCTGGCGCAAGGTAACATTAAACTCTCTGATTTTCTCCTGGTCGCGCTCATTTTCTTCCTTGTTGATTTCGGCATCAATATTCATTTTTGCCATATTAAACTCGCCAATTAAAGCCTGAAGATCTTTATCCTCATCACTCTTTTTCTTGGCTTCCGTATATACCTTGTATTTCTCGTCGGCCTGAATAGCGGCACCTAAGTTTCTTGCTGCTTTAATTACATCCATTTTTATTACTCCTTTAAATTTTAACGCCGTGCAAAACGCCGTCAAATTCTGTTATTTCAGCCAAGACAAAATTGCCTATATCTTGCCTTGAACCTTTAATATGAACAACTAAATTTTCTAAAGAACGACCGATAATTTCGCCGTTTTCGCCCTGTTCTTCTATAAGAAGCTTTACCCTTTTTCCGATGAAGCTCGGATTCATTTCTCTTGAAATTTCTTCCTGCTTTTTAAGCAACGAAGCAAATCTTCTTGATTTATCTTCTTTTAATTCATTATCCTCCATCTCGGCTGCGGGAGTTCCCGGCCTTTTAGAGAATATAAAGGTAAAGAGTGAATGATATCTGACCTCTTCTATAAGTGACATTGTTTCATTAAAATCCTCCTCGGTTTCGCCGGGGAAGCCAACTATAATATCGCTTGTAAAGGTAATATCAGGCATAAGCTCTTTTGCCTTTTTGATAAGCTTTAGATACTGCTCCTTAGTATATCTGCGGTTCATAAGTTTTAATATGCGGTTACTGCCGCATTGAACAGGCAGATGCAGATGTTTTTCAACCTTTTCGCACTCACTCATAGCTATAAGCAACTCCTCAGAGCAATCCTTTGGGTGCGAGGTCATAAATCTTATTCTGAAATCGCCCTCTAAAGCGTTTATTTCCCTCAATAATTCAGCAAAATTCATTGAGCTGTTGCCAAGACCGTAGGAATTAACATTCTGCCCTAACAGCATAATTTCTTTAGCGCCCGATGAAAGCAACATTTTTGCCTCATTTATAACCGCCTCAGGAGTTCTGGAATGCTCCCTGCCTCTGACATAAGGGACAATGCAGTAGGAACAAAAGTTGTTGCAGCCCTCCATAATAGGAAGCCAGGCTTTAAAGGTCCCATCACGCTTTAGGGGTATTCCCTCATAAACCTCATGCTCGCATTCAGCATTCTCAAAAATTCGTTTGCCGAAAACAAGCTTTTTATAAACAAACTCGGCAAAGCGGTAGCGAACCTGAGTTCCGAATAAAATATCAACATAAGGATAGCTTTTCTTAATCTTTTCGGCTATGCGCGGTTGCTGAGCCATGCAGCCGCAAACGCAGATAAGCATATCCGGTTTTTCCTTTTTCAAAGCCTTTAATATGCCAACATTACCAAAAACTCTATCCTCAGCGTGCTCGCGGACCGCACATGTATTATATAAAACGAGGTCTGCTTCTTCAAGCTTTTCGGTAAAACCGTAGCCCATAAGTTCTGATAAACCCTTCAGCCTCTCACTGTCGCTGACATTCTGCTGACAGCCAAAGGTATGAACATAGGCAAGCAGTTGATGATTATATTTATTAGTTACTATCTCTTTAACACGGGCGGCATAGCCGAACTGCTCAGATAAAACAGCTTCGGCATTATGCTCTTTTACACAAGTTTCCAAAATTTCACTCCCCACAAGACATACTTCTCCATATTCTAAATTATTATATCTTAAAATCATTTCAAGTTCAAGATGTATTTGGAGTAAAGTTTAAAATAGTGAAAATACTTTCAGAAAGCAAACTCCAAAAAACACTCGCGCCACCGCCCAAAAAAGCAGGTATTTTAAAGAGTTAAAATTTTGTTAAAAGGTGTTGACAATGCCCTTTATTTATGGTAATATCTTTAAGCGCCTTTAATTAGGTTTAGGGGCGCAAACAATAAACGGAGAGGTATCGAAGTGGTCATAACGAGGCGGTCTTGAAAACCGTTTGGGAGCAATCCCACAAGGGTTCGAATCCCTTCCTCTCCGCCATTTTTAAACTAAATAATCGTTAACTCGATTTTAGATAGTTCGGCAACATGGAGTAGTACTCAAGTTGGTGAAGAGGCGCCCCTGCTAAGGGCGTAGGTCGGGTAACCGGCGCGAGAGTTCAAATCTCTCCTGCTCCGCCATAATAGGAACATAAAAAAGATATGTTCCGCAAAAACCCCGATTTTATCGGGGTTTTTGCTATCTATGCGACTGAATTGCGGAGTCCAAAAACAAAGATATAAAACAGC
>CASFLA010000020.1 GCA_949295415.1 uncultured Oscillospiraceae bacterium | reverse complement strand
AAAGCCGATTTTTATCGGCTTTGTCGAGAAATTTAATCAATTTCTCGACATTCGATAATCATTATAACTTGCGAGGTGCTGATTTGTTAAGAAAAAACAATAGAAATACCAAAGGCAGAATTGTTTCTGCGGCTTGGAAGTTGTTTTATGACCAGGGCTATGAAAATACAACAATAGAGGATATTGTTTGGAAATCGGGAACAAGTAAAGGTTCTTTTTATCATTATTTTGAGAGTAAGGATGCTTTGTTAAACTCCTTGGCATATTTGTTCGATGAAAAATATGAGCAGCTTATGCCGAATATCAGCCCCGATATGAACGCTGTTGATGCGCTTTTGTATCTTAACAAAGAAATCTTTTCAATGATTGAAAATCAGATTAATATTGACCTTTTATCCCGACTTTTTGCTTCTCAGCTGACAACTAAAGGCGAAATTACCTTGCTTGATAATAACCGCGTTTATTATAAGCTTATTAAAAGGCTTGTTTCAAAAGGTCAGGAATGTGGCGAAATCAGAACTGATATGACAGTTAGTGAAATTGTTAAATTCTATGCAATGTGTGAAAGAGCGCTTATGTATGATTGGTGCTTATCAAACGGTGGATATTCGCTTAAAGAATATGGCATGAAATCTATGCCAATGTTCTTAGCAAAATTAAGTCTATAATAAAAAACGAGCCGATTTTCTTCGGCTCGTTGAATTAATTTAATTGTTGTATAATTGCGTTTCTTTCTTCAGGAGTGAGCTCGCGCAAGCGGTTAATAAAATATATTTCTTCTTCGGTGAGCTCTTGGGTGCTTGATTTTTCATCTGAATAAATATTATAAGAAATCGGGCTTTTTAAAATAGTCGGCATTTTAGCTGATGCAATCATATCAGTATAATCGCCGGTTCCTTTGCATATTTCGTCAATGGAAACGCCGAAAATTTCACTCAGAGCAACGATAATAGAAGCAGGGGGAATGGTATCCGTTTCGTATCTTGCAAAGGTTGAGCGCTTGATGCCGAGTCTTGCAGCAATAGCTTCTTGAGTAATCCGCATTTTCTTTCGCAGCTTTCTGATATTTTCTGCATAAATTGTTCTTTCAACCATCATTAACAGTCCTAACAAAAGTTTAGTTTAAACTTGACTTGCTTGTTCTATATTGCTATAATCAACAATAAGTGCTGGAGTGGCTCAGTTGGTAGAGCAGCTGATTCGTAATCAGCAGGTCGTGGGTTCGAGTCCCATCTTCAGCTCCATATAAAAAGTCGCTTAAATTTAGGCGGCTTTTTTATTTTATATATTATCTCCGGTAAGGGAAGCCGTTGCCGAAATCAGAAGCTTTATAGGGTCATTTAAAAAGCGCTCTTTAATTGAGTTTGCGGTATCAATATCAGGAACTAATAACCTAACGCTAACGATTTTACGCTCCTTTTCCATACAAGAGCATTCAACATAAACAGCATCATCGCATTGTTCAATTATAACTTTATTTTCGCGCTCATTTTTGCGGCGCTTAACTATTCCTTTAGCGATATTAAGCGCGTTCTCTCTAACCGAAAAAGGAAGATCGCCAAAAAGGGAATCTAACACGTCATACTTTGATTCTGAAAGAGCATAAAGCTTATTTGAACCGTTATCATCGGTAGAGATAATGGTTCCGTTCTCTTCAAGCTCGGTTATCGCAAATGCAGTTTCAAAATAGTTTGCAACACCTTCAAAATGAAGCATTTCTTTAATTGGCTCTAAAGGAACAGGCTCTTTTATCATTTTAAGAATATAGCAAAGCAAAACTCTGATTTCAAGCCTCGTTCTGAGTCCGCCGGGTTGAACTCCGGCGTTAAGTGCATCAGACATCATACTAATCACCCAACGATATTATAACTCAATACTAAAAAATAAACAAGCATTTATTGATTGTAAATTTTATTTATATATTGTATAATAATCATAAATTAAGAGTCCGGCGGTGTTTTTATGAGAAAAAAGCAGCTGATTAAGCAAATAGAGTTACTTGTTGCAAAGAATAATGAGTTATTTAATGATAATGTTAAGTTGGCAAAAGAGGTTTTAGAGCTCAAAAGCGAACTCGAGACATTAAAAGAAACTGTAAATTCTTCTGCTAATATTAAAACAACAACTGCAGAAGATGCAGAGCCTTCTGTTTCGGTTAAATCTCTTGCGCCTGTTGAGCCTATAATAGATAATATCGATGTTCCGAAAACGAATGATATTTTTGAAGAAATCAATGAAAGCAAAGCTTATGAGATTTCTGATATAGATATATCGTTAGCTTCTGTTTGCGAAGGTAATTGTGCTGAATATGCCTCAGAGCTTATCGGCAAGATTGTTTTACGTTCTGCTGAGGTTTGCAATACGTTCGCAGAGAGTGGGGGACAGAATGCAAAGGATTTAATTAATCTCACAATTGGTATGACAGAGGTTTTTAAAGCCGATGCTTTGTCTATAGTTACTGAAAAAATAAGCGACGAAGATAAAAACTCTAAATTGTTAGAAAAATACACTGCTGCTACTGAGTATTTTGATTTATTACTTACTCAAATTGCTTAATTGATAAATATTTAACAATAAATAACTGAATTTGACCAAAATTTCAAAAAGTTTGTAATATTTTTTAACAAAGTGCTTGACTTTATCATATCTTAATATATAATACATTTAAGGCTTTCGCCAAATTTCGATTATTTTTTGGAGGTTATAGAAATGCTTAACATTAAAACCTATAATAAAATTGCCGCTTGCGGACTTGATAAGTTTGACAAGACAAGATATGCCTGCGGAGATGATGTTGAAAATCCCGTTGGCGCTATTGTCCGTTCTTCTTCGCTTCATGAAACCGAGTTTCCGGAGTCCTTGCTTGCTATAGCAAGAGCCGGTGCAGGCACTAACAACATTCCTGTTGACCGTTGCGCTAACGAAGGTATTGTTGTTTTCAACACTCCCGGTGCTAACGCTAATGCTGTTAAAGAACTTGTTATTGCAGGTTTACTTATTGGTTCTCGTCGTGTTATTCCCGCTATTAAATGGGCAGAAACCTTAAAGGGCAACGGCGCAGAGGTTGGTAAAATGGTTGAAAAAGGCAAAGGCGCATTTGTTGGCCCTGAAATTAAGGGGAAGAGCCTTGGTGTTATCGGACTTGGTGCAATCGGTGTTTTAGTTGCAAATGCTGCTAACGCTCTCGGTATGCAGGTTTACGGTTATGACCCGTATCTTTCTGTTAATGCAGCTTGGAATCTTACTCATAACGCTATTCATGCAATGGACCTTAAGGATATTTTTGAAAATTGCGACTATATTACTATTCATGTTCCGCTTACTCCCGATACTAAGGGCTTTATAAATAAGGATGCTATTGCTTTAATGAAAGATAACGTTCGCATTTTGAATTTTGCCAGAGGCGACCTTGTTAATTCTAATGACCTTCTCGCTGCTTTAGAAGAGGGTAAGGTTGCATCTTATGTTACCGATTTCCCGTCAGACGAGATGATTGGTGCTGACGGTGTTATCTGCATTCCTCACCTTGGCGCGTCAACTCCCGAATCTGAGGATAACTGCGCTAAAATGGCTGCAGATGAGCTTATCGATTATATCGAAAACGGTAATATTGTTAATGCTGTTAATATGCCCGCAATTTCAATGCCTAAGGGTGATGCAGTTCGTATCTGCATTATCCATAAGAATGTTCCTGCAGTTATCAGCAAAATTTCGGGAATTATTTCAGAAGCTCAAATCAATATTGCTAATATGCTTAATAAGTCAAAAAATGAAGTTGCTTATACAATGATTGATATTGATAAAGACCATAAGGCTGATGCTGATAAACTTGCTGACGCTATCGGCAATATGCCTGAAGTTATCAAAATTAGGGTGATTTAATAATGGAATATCGTTCCAACCGTTCTGTTCAACCTAAAAAGTGTAAGAAAAAGGTTAAAAAGAACCTTATCATATTCATTCAAACGTTGATTATTATTGTGCTTACCGCTGCTTTGGTTGTTGTTTCTTTAAACTATAATAGTCTCAAAAGCAGCGTTAAAAGCAATAATTCTTCCTCTGATTTAACTTCACTAAATACTTCATCAGAAGCAGAGGTTAAGGTTGATGAAACTAAAGAGTGGTATTTAAAGCTGGTTAACCCTGATGTTAGCGTTACTAATGATTTTATAAGCTCGATTAAGCTTTCTAATATTGATTCTCGTTTTACCAGTGGCAATGAATCGAGTAAGTTTCTTGATGAAAGAGTAGTCGATGCGTTCGTCAGTATGTGCGAGGCTGCTTTAAAAGACGGTATTGCTTTAAAAGCAATTTCTGCTTACAGAACCTATAATTACCAGAACACTCTTTATAACAACCGCGTTCAGAGGTGCATGAATGAAGGCTACAGCCGCGAGGAAGCTAAACAGGTTGCCGCAACAATTGTTGCTATCCCCGGAACAAGTGAGCATCATTTAGGCCTTGCAGTTGATATAAACTCGGTTGAGGAATCCTTCGAGGATACTACCGCGTTCAGATGGCTTCAGGAAAACGCCGAAGACTATGGCTTTATTATGAGATACTCTAAAGAAAAGAAGAGTATAACTAAAATCATTTATGAGCCTTGGCATTATCGCTATGTTGGCGTTGAGCATGCAAAACGCATAAATGAGCTTGATATGTGCTTGGAAGAATATATAGATTATCTCAAAGCCAAAAACAAATAATTTTATAATTTAATGGTTGACAAACCAGGTTGTTTGTGCTATTATGCTTTTACAACAAAGTAGGACTTATCCGTCCTCACCTCCAAGTTTCGTCTTAAGAGGTCAATAAGAATGTGTATTTTTATGCAGCTTATTGTGCGCGGATGGGTTAACTGTCCGCGCTTTTGTTTTATTATCTTTTCGGAGGTGCGTTACAATCAGTAACAAAGAACTTCACATTAACGAGGAAATCAGAGAAAAAGAAGTCCGCGTTATCGGCGCTGACGGTTCTCAGCTTGGCGTTATGTCGAGCAAGGATGCTTTGGCAAAGGCTGTCGAAGCCGATTTAGACCTTGTGCTTATTGCTCCTCAGGCAACACCGCCCGTTTGCAAAATTATGGATTACGGTAAATATTGCTTTGAGCAAGCAAAACGCGAAAAGGAAGCTAAAAAAAATCAGAAGGTAATTGATACTAAGGAAATTCGCTTAGGTCTTAGTATTGATACGCATGACTTTGAAACCAAAGGTAATCACGCTGTTAAATTCATTAAAAGCGGTGATAAGGTTAAGGTTTCCATTCGTTTTCGTGGTCGTGAATTAGGCCATCCCGAAATCGGCACTGAAATTATGAAGCGCTTTGCAGAATACTGCTCTGAAGTTGCAGTAGTTGAAAAGCCTGCTAAAATGGAAGGTCGTAATATGTTTATGTTCTTAGCCCCGAAACCTGTTAAATAGTTTAAAAATTCTCAAGGAGGAATATTCAATGCCTAAGATTAAAACACATAGTGGTGCAAAAAAGCGTTTTAAACTTACCAAACTCGGCAAGGTTAAGCGTGCCCACGCATTCAAGTCACACATTCTCAACAAGAAAACAACAAAGCGTAAGAGAAATCTTCGCCAGACTGTAGTTGCCGATGCAACCAATGTTGCAAAGGTAAAAAAGATGATTCCTTACAAATAAGGAACGAAACTTAAATTTTAACGGAGGTTGCTCATATGGCACGTATTAAAGGCGCTGTTACAACACGCAAAAGAAGAAAGAAAGTATTAAAGCTTGCCAAAGGTTATTTTGGCGCAAAATCTAAGCTCTTTAAAACTGCTAAAGAAGCAGTTATGAAGTCCGGCAACTATGCTTATATCGGACGCAGACTTAAGAAAAGAGATTTCCGTCGTCTTTGGATTACCAGAATTTCTGCTGCCGCAAAGATTAACGGTATGAACTATTCAACCTTTATGAACGGTCTTAAAAAGGCAGGCATTGATCTCAACCGTAAGATGCTCGCTGAGCTTGCAGTTGAAGATGCTGCTGCATTTAAGACTCTTGCTGAAAAGGCAAAGGCTGCTTTAAAGTAATTTAAAATAAGACCTCCGAATGATTCGGAGGTCTTTTCTTTTTGGTTTGACTTTTATATATAATTGTGTTAAATTTTTATAAGAATATTTTATAAGGGCAGACGATAAATGAAAAGAGTTTTAATTAGCGAAATTTATAAAAATCCCAATGAATTTACTGACAAAGAGATAACAGTTTGCGGTTGGGCAAGGTCAATCAGAGATTCTAAAGCCTTTGGTTTTATTGACCTTAATGACGGAAGCTGTTTTAAAGGCGTTCAGATTGTTTTTGAACGCGAGAATTTAGATAATTATGATGAAATTGCAAAGCTTAATGTAGGCTCTGCGATAATTGTTAAAGGTGTTGTTGTTATAACACCTGAGAATAAGCAGCCATTTGAAATTAAAGCTATTTCTGTAGTTGTCGAGGGTGAATCAACTCCTGATTATCCTTTGCAGAAAAAGCGTCATTCAGTTGAATTTTTGCGCGAACAAGCCTATTTAAGACCGAGAACCAATCTCTTTTCCGCAGTTTTCAGAGTAAGAAGCGAGGTTGCATTTGCAATTCATAAATTTTTTAATGAGCGAGGCTTCGTTTATGTTCATACTCCGTTAATTACGGGGTCTGACTGCGAGGGTGCAGGCGAAATGTTCCGCGTTACTACTTTAGATTTTAAAAACCCTCCGCTTTTAGAAGACGGCAGTATTGATTGGTCTAAGGACTTCTTCTCTAAAAGCGCCAATTTAACTGTTTCCGGTCAGCTCGAGGGCGAAACCTATGCAATGGCATTCGGTAACATTTATACCTTTGGACCGACTTTTAGAGCTGAAAATTCAAATACTGCACGCCATGCCGCAGAATTCTGGATGATTGAACCTGAAATTGCCTTTGCTGACCTTAACGATAATATGGAATTGGCTTGGGATATGATAAAATACATCTAAAAATATATTTTGGAAAAATGCCCTAAGGAATTAGAATTTTTCAATCAGTTTGTTGATAATTCTTTATTAGAAAGACTCAATTCGCTTGTCAATGCGGATTATACAAAGGTAACTTATACTGAAGCCGTTGAACTGCTCAAAAATTCGGGCGAAAGCTTCCAGTATCCTATTGAATGGGGCTCAGATTTACAAACCGAGCATGAGAGATATTTAACAGAAAAAATCTTTAAAAAGCCGGTTTTTGTTATCGATTATCCGAAAGAAATTAAATCTTTCTATATGCGCCTTAATGATGACGGTAAAACCGTTGCCGCAATGGATCTTTTAGTGCCGGGAGTTGGTGAAATTATCGGCGGAAGTCAGCGTGAGGAGCGTTTAGATGTTCTGCTTTCCAGAATGAAAGAGTTTGGTTTAAACGAGCAAGATTACTGGTGGTATATAAATCTTCGCAAGTTTGGCGGAACAAAGCATGCAGGCTTCGGACTCGGTTTTGAAAGAATAGTTATGTATTTAACCGGCATTTCAAATATCCGCGATGTTATTCCTTATCCAAGAACAGTTAATAATGCAGAATATTAAAATTCAAAGCCGAGGTTATCCTCGGCTTTTCTTTATATAATAGGCGGTTCGGGTTCTCTCCTGTATTTGGGCAGAGGAGAAGCATATGGAAGAACATCCTCCGCCTTGTAAGGAAGTATATCATCGCAATAAATTGTATCAACAGTATCAATAGGCTCTTTTTTAATCGGATACTCTTTAGGCGGTCTTTTAAACATAAATAAAACTCCTTTCAATCTTATTTTAAGGAGAAAGGAGCCTTATATTATTGTCAGTTTCTGTAAATATCAATAAAATAAATGGTATTATCGGTTTTATTGAATGAAACTCCCGAATATTCATTATACCAAATATAAGCAGTTGGAACGCTGATAATCGGAATTAAACTTGAATCGCTATTTAAGATATTTGTAATTTGTTTAAAACAACTTAATTTTGTATTAAAATCGTTTGATAAATTATATTGATCAATTATATTATAAATCGTTTCGTTAGCGGCATCAAGTGAGTTTCCGTTTTTAAATAATTTAATAGATTCATCAATATTATTTCCAATAGGGCAGAAAGCAACAGTATAATCGCCCGACTTCATAGTTTGCATAAGTGCCGATTCATTTTTAACCGTTTTAATGTTAACGAAAATACCGAGATTACTCTCCCATTTTGAAATAACGTTCGCAAGTATTGATTTAATCTGCGGGTCATCAATAGTGAGAATATTTAAAGTCGGCATCTTTTTGCCGGGTAGATTTTTAACTGCTTCTAAGTAATTAGCTCTCGATTGTTCAGCCGAATAATTGCTTAAAATATTGCTTTTAGAGCTGTTTTCAGTAAGTATTGATGAAATTATAGCCTGAGTTGAGAAAACGCCGTTAGATAAGATATAACGGTCATTTAGCATATCGTCAAGCGCGTTAATGTCAATCGATTGCGCTAAAGCATTTGTAAGAGGTTTGTTTTGACCAACGGCAGTTTTTTTGTTAAAAACTATAGAGTAGTTAATTCTATATAAAACGTCAACAGTATAATCATTTCTATTTACTTTGGTATAATCGTCATAGGTATTAACGGTCATTCCGATATCTTTATCGCAAATTCGCTCGATGGTGCCTTTATCCTGAGCGCTTGTGCTGAGAACAACAGTTTTTGCAGCTGCGCTGTTTTTTGGCTCAGCCACAAGCTTTAATCTAATATTATTTTCAGACCAAGCCGAGATTTTATAATCGCCGTTAGTTAATAAGTATTTAGTTCCAAGTCCGTATTTTCCGCCGCTTGAATTAAAAAACGATTCGCTACAGGGCATAAAAGCAGGGGAACATATTTTATTTAAAAATGAATCATCCGGCTCGGTTAAAGTGATAATCAAAGTATCGTCATTATCGGAATTTACACCTAAAATAGCGTTTTGGTTGCCCAAAAGCCTCTCTTTAGCTCCGATTATTGAGTAGAAAATTTCGGGAGTTGGTGTTTCGGTTAGCGGTTGGGTTGCTCTATTTATTGCGAAATGAAAATCTTTTGAAGTTAATTTTTTGCCATTGCTCCAATAAGACTCTTTCAGGTGGAAAGTATAAGTTTTTTCGTCTGTTGAAATATCATAGCTTTCTGCAAGGTCTAAAACCGGAATATTGTTTTCATCAAGGCGTAAAAGACCTCTGAAGCAGTTCTTAACCGTTATTAGTTCGCTGTAGCTTTCAGCTTTTTGAGGGTCAAGGTTTTCGGGTATAGTATCAATGCCAAAATAAAGTGTGAAATCGGTAGCAGTGCAGCCTGAAAACGAAAATATTATAGCTATAAACAATAAAAAAGATATAATCCTTCTTTTCATAATTTAATCCCCAAACATAATTATTTTGTTAAAGTATAACTCTATAACAAGTTTTATGTCAAGAAAAAGTCATATCTGTAAAGAAAAACACTTGACAGATGCCGCAAATGATGTTATAATGCTCGAGGTGTAATGAAAATCACTTTACAGGTGGTGCATTATGGCTAAGGATTTAAATGTTGTTTTGCTGCTTGATTATTATGGCGAGTTGTTGCCGGAAAAGCAGCGCAGATTAGTTGAATATTATTATTGCGATGATTTATCTCTTGCCGAAATATCCTTTGACGAGGATATAACAAGGCAGGGCGTCAGAGATGCGATAAAAAGAGCAGTTGATAAGCTTCAAGGTTTTGAAAATGCTTTGGGCTTTGTTAAAAAAGCAACCGATATTAAAGATGCTTTAACGCATTTTGAAGAATCAGGCAGTAATGATGATTTAGAAAAACTAAAGAACGAAATAAACAATATGTAAAAGTGGTGAGTGTCTTGGCATTTCAAGGTTTGTCCGATAAATTGAATTCTGTTTTCAAAAAGCTTCGTTCAAGAGGTAAACTTAGCGAAAGCGATTTAAAAGAGGTTATGCGCGAGGTTCGCTTAGCACTTTTAGAATCGGATGTTAACTATAAGGTTGCCAAGGAATTCACTAACTCTGTTACCGAAAAAAGTATCGGTGCAAAGGTTTTTGAGTCTTTAACCCCTGCGCAGACGATTATTAAAATTGTTCGCGATGAATTAACCGAGCTTATGGGCGGCGGAATAACAAGAATCAATACTGCTTCTAAAATTCCAACCGTTATTTTAATGTGCGGTCTTCAGGGTTCAGGTAAAACAACTCATAGTGCAAAGCTTGCTAACCTTTTAAAGTCAAAGGGTCATAGACCGATGCTTGTTGCCTGCGATATTTATAGACCGGCTGCAATTGAGCAGTTAAAGGTTTTAGGAAGTAAAATCAATGTTCCTGTTTTCCAGATGGGAACTGAGAAGCCTGAAAAAATCGCAGAAAAGGCTGTTAAGCACGCTAGAGATTACGGTAACGATTTTATAATACTTGACACTGCCGGCCGTTTGCATATTGATACAGAGCTTATGGATGAGCTGAAACGTATCACTAAGGCCGTTGAGGTTAATGAGATTTTACTTGTTGTTGACTCGATGGTTGGTCAGGATGCAGTAAACATTGCTAAAACCTTTAATGAAACCTTAGAGATAACGGGCGTTATACTAACTAAGCTTGATGGTGATACCAGAGGCGGTGCCGCGCTTTCTGTTAAAGCTGTAACCGGCAAACCGATTAAATATATTGGCACAGGCGAGAAAATCGATGACCTTGAGGAGTTTCATCCTGATAGAATGGCATCGAGAATTCTCGGTATGGGCGATGTTTTATCGCTTATTGAGAAGGCAGAGGCTCAGATTGATGAAGCTAAAGCGCTTGAAACTGCCAAAAAGCTTGAGCAAAACAAGTTTGACCTTGATGATTTGCTCGAGCAGTTCCAGAGTATTAAAAAAATGGGTAATATAAAGCAGCTTATGTCTATGATTCCGGGCGCTGAAAGGCAACTGAAGGACGTTGATATAGATGATAAGCAGTTCCAAAAAATTGAGGCAATTATAACCTCGATGACTAAAAAGGAACGAGCTAAGCCCGAAATTTTAAATGCTTCCCGTAAGCGCAGAATTGCTGCAGGCTGCGGTCAACCCGTTGAGGCAATAAACAGATTACTCAAGCAATATGAACAGATGAAAAAGATGTTTAAGGCTATGAATAATAACGGCAAAAAGCGCAAAATGATGCGCGGGATGCCGCCCGGTTTCCCGGGAAATTTCCCATTCTGATATTGTTAGAGCGCTTTTAGCGTTTTGATAAACAATAATTATATAAAATTTTTGGAGGTGAAAATAATGGTTAAAATCAGACTTTGCCGCTTAGGCGCAAAAAAAGCTCCTTTCTATCGCGTAGTTGTTGCTGATTCCAGATCTCCGAGAGACGGTCGTTTCATCGAGCAGATTGGAACCTACAATCCTATGACCGAGCCCGCAACTGTTAGCATTGATGCTGATAAAGCAAAGAAATGGATTGCAAACGGTGCTCAGCTTACTGATACCGTAAGAGACCTTCTTAAGAAGAATGACATTATCTAATAGTCATTTAGGAGAAAAAATATGACAGACTTGCTTGTTACTATCGTTTCCGGTCTTGTTTCTGAGCCGGAAAATATTTCGGTTACCGTTGATGAGCCTAATGAAGAGGGTGTAACCGTATATCATCTTCATGTTGCTGAATGTGATATGGGCCGCGTAATCGGAAAACAAGGCAGAATTGCCAAAGCTATTCGCGTTGTTATGCGCGCTGCTAACCGCGATGGCGGAAAAATCTCTGTTGAGATTGAATAGTTCTTTAGTTAGCAGAAACCAAAATTCCTCTCATAACATTTTGTTTTGAGAGGAATTTTGCTTAAAATTTCGGAGGTTATTATGCTCGAAAAATTTTTAGAAGCCGGAAAAATAGTCGGAACCCATGGCGTTCGCGGTGATATGCGCGTTCAGCCCTGGTGCGATGATTCATTTTTATTGAAATTCAAGACCTTTTATCTGGACAAGCAGGGTAACGAAAAACTTAATGTTATTTCTATAAAGAATCATGGAAATGTTTGCATTCTTAAGGCTAAGAACATTGATTCTATTGAGGCCGCAGAAAGCTACAGAAATAAAATTATTTACATAGATAGGGCAGATGCAAAGCTCGAAATAGGCCGTTATTTTATCAGTGATATTATTGGTTGCTCGGTTTTTAATGTTGAAACTAATGAAGAATTGGGCGAAATAACCGATGTTTCCCAAACCGGTGCTAATGATGTTTGGCATATTTTATTTAAAGGCAATGAATTTTTAATACCAAATGTTCCCGAATTTGTAAAAGAAGTTAACATTGAAGAAAGATATGTTAAGATATCCCAAATCAAAGGAATGTTCGATGATGAAGATTGATATTATGACGCTTTTCCCTGAAATGTGCGAAGCGGTTTTATCCGAAAGCATAATCGGCAGAGCAAGAAAAGCAGGGCTTGTTACTGTTAACTGCCATAATATCCGCGACTTTGCAGGAAATAAGCATAACCGCGTTGATGATGCACCATATGGCGGCGGAATGGGAATGGTTATGCAGGCAGAACCGATTTATAACTGCTTTAAAAGCCTTTTTGATGGGGAAAAACCGCATCTTGTATATATGTCACCAAAAGGAAAAACTTTTAAACAGAGTGATGCTGTTCGCTTGAGCAAAATGCAACATATTGTTCTGCTTTGCGGTCATTATGAGGGCGTTGATGAGCGCGTTTTAGATGAAATCGTTGATGAAGAAATCTCGGTTGGCGATTATGTTCTAACAGGCGGCGAATTACCCGCTTTAACGGTCACAGATGCGGTTTGCAGAATGATTAAAGGCGTTTTGTCAGATGACATCTGCTTCACTGAGGAGAGCCATTTTGACGGTCTTTTGGAGTATCCTCAATATACAAGGCCTGAAATCTGGCACGATAGGGAAGTCCCAAAGGTGCTTTTATCGGGCAACCATGCCGAAATTGCAAAATGGCGCAAACAGATGTCAATTGAGGTAACTCGTCAAAAGCGACCCGATTTGCTAAAGTAAAAATATATTGTTTCCATATATTTTTAAGAATATTTGATAATTTGTGTCAATTTTCAACAAATCAGCTCTTTTTAATTTTTCTTATTTTGTCCATTTGCAAAAACTTTTATTTTCTATATCACAAATTTGTTGACTCTTTTCTATAATGTGGTATAATAGCGTAGTGTTAATAAGAGTCTTACTGAAATTTCTATTTAGTTTTAGTTTTAAGGAGTAAAATATTATGTATGTAAAAGATGTTGTTGTTCATAATCAGGTTGGTCTTCATGCTCGCCCCGCTACCTTCTTTATTCAGAAGGCAAACGAGTTCAAGTCTTCTATTTGGGTAGAGAAAGAGGAGCGTAGAGTTAACGCTAAGAGTCTTCTCGGTGTTCTTTCGCTTGGTATTGTTGGCGGCACCGCTATCCGCATTATTGCTGATGGCAGTGATGAGCAGCTTGCTGTTGACGGTTTGATTCAGCTCGTTGAATCCGGTTTTGCAGAGTAATATTTTTTCTTAGTATATTTTAAAGCCTCGGAATAATCTGAGGCTTTTTATTATTTTATTTAGAAAACCTCTTGAATTTATGTTTAACTTGTATTATAATATCATCTGTTCCGCCGGAATGATGGAATTGGCAGACGTGCTGGACTCAAAATCCAGTGGTAGCGATACCGTGCGGGTTCGACCCCCGCTTCCGGCACCAAAAAAACAAAGCACTTCTTACGCTGTTTCTCATAAGGATGTTTCAGCGTAAGTCGGTGTCTTGGGAGAAGGACGGACAGTTTCGGCTGTCCGTCCTTTCCTTTTATCCCGCTTGTTCTACGGGTTGCGCGGTTAGGTTGCCAATATATCGGAAATAAATATCAATTTGTTGCTCGGCGGATTTTGACCATTTATCACTGCGTTCGTGGATTACCACCTTGGCAATAAAAGTTCGTAATACCTCAGGTGTCAGCTCTTGCAGATCGGTATACTTATAAGCGATATCCACAAACTTATCTACATTGGTAGCTGCCGCTTTTAGTTCTTGTATCTCCATTTGGAGTTTATACGGTAGCGGCTACAGATAAAACCGTATGTTTCGGGTTTTATCGTAGTTCCTCTGACAAAGTATAACTTAGAACCGCAGTCAGCACAACAGAGGATACCACTGTATTTGTTTACATCACCCATACTGGTTCTTCTGCGTTTTCCGGCACGAACCTTACGAACAAGTTCCCAAGTGGTTTGGTCGATAATAGCTTCGTGAGTATTTTCGAACCGTAACCACTCACTTTCGGGACGATCAATTTTGCGTTTGTCTTTGTAGGAGGCAACTGTTGTTTTGCAGTTAACCGTATGACCAAGGTACACCTCGTTGTCAAGGATTCCGGCGACTGTACGGTCGTTCCATCCGTAGATATCTTCGGTATCTGTGATGCAACCATAATTGCCGATTTGTTGATAACGATAAACGGTCGGCTTGAGGATTTTCTTCTCACGGAGGATATTTGCTATTACTCTTGGGCCGTTGCCAAGTGCGCATAGTTCAAATATCATTTTGACTACGGGTGCGGTCACTTCATCTACAAGGAGATGACCTTTGATATCGGGGTCTTTTTTTTGTAACCGTAAGGTATCTGTGTGCTGACACGTTCACCGCGCTCAGCTTTGGCTTTAACAACTGCACGGATTTTCTTGCTCGTATCCCTTGCGAACCATTCGTTGAACGGATTTTTAAAGGGAGCAAGTTCATTGCCTTCGCTATAAAGCGAATCGTAATTATCATTGATTGCAATGTACCGCACATTCCATCGTGGGAACAGGATCTCGGTATAATTACCAACCTCGATATAGTTTCTGCCAAGTCGGGAGAGGTCTTTTGTGATCAGTGTTCTGACCTTGCCTTTTTCCATCAATTCAAGTAGTCGTTGAAAATCGGGACGGTTAAAACTAACGCCTGAATATCCGTCATCCACAAAAATTTGGATATTGGTAAAACCATTTTCCTCTGCATACTTTGTCAGTATCGCTTTTTGGTTGACGATGCTGTCGCTATCGCCCTTGTTCTCATCTTCCTGAGAGAGTCTGCAATATAATGCAGTAATTTCATTAATCAATTGGTTTGACATAATAATTTTTTCTCCTTTCAAATGTCAAACCGATTGAGAGTGCTTGGCGCAGAGATAAATTTCTGCACCAATACAATACTCCCAATCGGCTTAAAAGTCCAGCGAATAATAATTTTTAAGAAGCTTTATTTGCTTCGTCTACCATAAGCCTTTTAAGGCCTTCATCGCTGCTCGGCGTATTAAACAAATTAAAGACGGAATTAACTTTGTACCGCATTCCGTCTATGGTGTACTGTGACTCCGCAGTTAACCGACTGTCCTGAATCACAAAATTATATCTGCGGCGAATACTGTTCGCCATAGAGGGATCATATTCGTTTCCAGACGGTGTCCGAATTTCATTGTGAATATCATAAAAATTATCTTTCATATAAATTCCTTTCTCCTACTTGAAAGCAGGTGTTTACATACCGCCCATCACAGGGCCGGTGTTCTTCTTTTGTCTGCGTGGCTGATGCATTGTAGTGCAATCTTCCACGGGAGCATCTTCGTCGATTATATTGCCGATATCGCCGATAAGATATACCGCATCAGTTCCAATACTATGAGCACCGCCGAAGGGATCAGCGATATCCAAAACAGTTTGTTCGTATGCTTCTCCAGCTTGTCCTCCGCCGTACTGCGAAGCATAGAGATGTTCTGTGAACAACTTTCGCTCATTCTCCCAACCTGTTTCTCGGTATCCGTTATCAGCCGACTGATGCCCTCTGTCAGTTCCGCCGCCGATGTTTCCATCGCTACCTGAAACCGTTCGGTCGCTTCTTTGGTCTGCTCGGTGTACTGCATCAGCACCGATAGCTGCCGATCCATATACCTTTTCAGTTCTTCCGCTGTTGTCAGCGTAGGCAGGGTGTTCTGAATATCCTGTAGCAATTTTATCTGCGCTTTCTGCGTAGATATCATTGCCATCCAGTTCGGCTCGGTCACCGCCACGCAAGGATGAACCTTTTCGGTGGCGGTGATCTGCTCTTGTGCTTCGGCTATAAAATTCTGCGCTGATCTGCGCTCTGAATAAGAATTCATATTCCATACTCTCCTTTAAGAATTTTGTTAGGTGCAATTTGCTGTCCCGACAGGCTTTGCCTTCGGGTGTGGTGTAGGTTATATTCTTACGGGTGTCCGTCCATTTGACACCGTATCCTTCCGCTTCCATCAGCATAATAAAATGCTCTTTCGAAGCAGCCGTTTTCATAGCGTTGGAAATTACAGCTTCAAGCCGTATCTTCCAACTCTCGCCCTTTTCAGCAGACCGATATTCCCGATCATTCATCGGCTTTACTCTCTCGGTCGGAGGCTTGGGTTTTAAAACCGACAAACCATATTCACGGCAGAGGGCATCGGATTTTTGCATCAGCATTTCTATTTCACTTTCGCTGATGTGAAACTTTTTACCGCTTTCTGCGTTTACGCTGTTCATAACAAAATGCGAGTGGATATGGTCACGATCACAGTGGGTGGATACTACGATTTCGAAGCCTTGAAACTTTTTAGTTTCTTCAGCAAATCTTACTGCTATTTCGTGTGCCGTTTGCGGTGATATATTTTCATCCACCGAAAAGGACTGCACGAAATGATAGAACAGTCTGCCGTCTGTTTTATCATATAACCGTTTCGTGTTATTAAATTCGGTATAGGCAGACTGCGGTGTGCAGTTAACGTCGGTCACATACTTATTGCCGTCATCGGCAACGGTTTTATCGTCCTGCATTGTGTATTGCAAGACAAATGCCGTTGTTTTTGAAGTCTGCGGTTCTTTGTAATTCACGAAATGAACAATAGCCATAGTTACCTCCTTGATAGCTGCTTGGCAAGTAGCTCGTAAATACTTTTCAGTTCCTCTTGGGCGGCGGTAAGATTTACGGTGTTGATTCTTCCCTGACGGGAGAGTATCAGCAACTGATTTACATTGTTGCCGAGCTTTTTTACCTGTGTGGTCAGTTCGCGCAGACCGTCATAATTGATTACCTTTTTATCTATGGCGCAGAGTATGATATAGTCGGTAATGCTCATTCCGGCATCTGCGGCTTTTTTACGGATCAGAGCATCCATCGTATCGGTGACTCTGAAATTAAAGCGTTTGCTTTTCATAAAAATCATTCCTTACAAAAAATAAAGTGGGTTTGGGCTTCTGCCCAACAGAAAGCAGTCGAAGGCGCGGCCGCCGCTTTAGCGGTGGTCGTACAGCCAAAGGCGAGGCTGGTTCTCTCATGAAGGAGAGAAATAAAATGCGGTAGTTTTTATCGCTTTATCACAAACTTTCGGCGATAAATCTCCGCACACTCGGTTCACATTCGCTCTGTGATTCGTTTTTATCGAGGCGGTCGGGTGTTTGCTCCAACTCGCAAACCTTTCGAAAAACGGGCGGACAATCGCTTCACAGGAACGCAAGGGACGAAAGTGACGAATGTTTTCTACACCGAATTTGTTTCGTCACTTACGGCACTTTCGTCACTGCCCACGGCAGAAGAAGGAATATATTTCACTTCCAGTAGCCGTGTTCCATTACTGCGGTGATCACGATAATGCACACCGTGTTCTTCGAGGTCGTATCGCCAACGGTTCATCATTTGCTTGAACCCTTTGACCGTTACCTCGCTATCGGTAAGCTTATTGAACAGTTCCACGAACTCACTGTTACCGCCTACGAAAGTTTCTTGCTCTTTCATAAACTGAACGAGTAATTCCATCTCCGGCGGCAACAATTTTTCGGGTTGCTCTCGGCTATCGGATTTCAATTTCCAAATAAAATCCGTGTTAGAGAATTTTAATTCAAGCTGCCGATGCTCAATATTTCTGCCCGTGCAAACAAGTGTGGCAAGGTTTTCACTGCGTTTGCTTTTGTCAAGTACGAAGACCGAATCGACTGCGCCTACGATTCCGGTTGTACCTGACAGCTTGTTCAGTGGATCGCTGTCACCCTGCTTGCGAAGGTGATGCACCAGCAGAAGAGAGATATTAAGCTCGTCTGCCAACTGCTTCATCTGACGGATTTCATCGTAGTCGTTACCGTAAGAGGTATCCACACCGCCGTTACGCACGATTTGGAAAGTATCGATTGCAACGAGAACGGTGTCGGGATGCTCTCTCACGAACGTGCGGATTTCATCGCAGAGACCTTCGGTAAGTGTGTTCGCCGCCGTTGCAAAGAAAGCGTTGGAGGGGACATCATCTGTGATTAAACACAGTCGCTCTTGCACACGCCTGAGCGTATCTTCCAAGCAAAGATACAGCGTTGTGCCTCTTGTGGTTGGCATACCCCACACGCTTTCTCCTTTGGCGATGCGGATACAAATATCCAGCACCCACCACGATTTACCGATTTTAGGTGCGCCGCCGAGGGTCGTTATTCCTTGGGGCAATAGAGTGTCGATACAATACTTTGTCGGCTCCAGTCTTGTATCCATTAGGGTTTCACCGTCTATAACGGCAAGTTTATTTTTCTTTTCACTCATTAAAATCACCATCCTTTCAATCTTTTTTGAGGAAAAGGCATTCCCTTTTATATAAAGGTGGGAGCAATATTCAATTTACAGATTGCGATTATTTCTACGAGAGAAAGTTCATAGACCTCCTCGCTCTCCGCAGTTTTTTGCCTGTACACCCGATATAGTTCCTACGCTCTTTTCTTGACCGTGTATTGACTTTGGTGTTTTCGCTTCGCTTACCGTGTCCTCTTTCGAGGGCGCATCGTCTGCGCCTTTCTCCTACGGCACGATCCGTTGGATCGTTGTCATCGCAAAGCCCCGACACCCATATCCTATCGGCAGGTCATTCAATTGTAAGGACAGACTTTCTTTTTTCGCCTGTCTGTGATATAATTGTAGAAAACAAAGCACTTTACCTAAATAAAAGAGTGATCTTTCAAAAAATACAAAAGTTTACTTTTAGACAAAAAGGAGGGGATCGTTGGATGCAAAGAATACCGGGACTTTATATAACGCTGCAAAATGGCGGTATAATAAAAAGAACCCTTGTTACGAACAAGGGTGAGACTGTACTCGATGAAACGACTATCGGCGCAGAACTGATATGGTTTGCAGAGTTGGATTTCAACACTTATTTGGATGCATTAATAAAAATTGAAGCTTTAGCAGAGAAAACGGAGGATGACGATCCCAACCGTTTCGGGACGGTATATTTAGATACCTTTGATGAGCTTCTGACCGAATCCAATGAATTAGTGTATGATATTGAAGATGTATATCCCGCGCTTGGATCATTACTGCGATTTGATCTCTTAGATCACACACCCAAGGACGATGGGACGGCGTTGTATGTGTATAACGCAAAATTTGCAATATGTAAACAGATTGCCGAGCCTGTAATTTTTTATATTCTTTTGCGAGAGGTTTTGGAAGATCTATCAGCCGGTGTTCCTTTGGATCTCAAAGATAAATACGCAGACCTTTCCCAAGGAATATTTACTCAACGTTATACATTTACTGGCACTCTTGAGACGGAATACTTCTTTCGGTCTATCAAAAATTATTTTCAATTCCTTTTGATCAACTGTTTGAATTCCGATCCTAATGTTGCCCGATGCCTTTGTTGCGGACAATACTTTATTCCAAAGACACGAAAGGCAACTATGTATTGTGATAGAGTTATCAGTAACGGGAAGACTTGCAAGGAGATCGCACCGGTAATTAAACATAAAATTGCCGTTGACACAGATCCTGTGTTGAAAGCGTTTGAACGCACTAAACAGAAAATGTATAAACGGTATGAGCGTGCCGCCGATTCTCTCAAAAAACTTTCCAAAGGAATATCTATTGAGAAGTATTGGGATTGGAGCGAAGCTGCTTCAGTGGCACGGGATAAATATCTGCGCGGTGAATTAACAGCGGAAGAGGCATTGAAAATTATTGAGGTAAATGATTGATAGCCGTACAATCGAACAGAAATAGTTTTGTTGACCTGCAGGCCTTTTT
>CASFLA010000019.1 GCA_949295415.1 uncultured Oscillospiraceae bacterium | reverse complement strand
TATAACCCAAGCTGTAAGGTCGTGGAAGACAGGATTTTATTCTCAGTCAACAGGAATTATGCTTAGAGCCGGTGATGATGTTGAATATGGAAGCGGAGAATTATATAAAACCTTTGCTTCATATAATCGAGCATCAAATAAACCAAGTTTGGTTGTCACATATAACTACGAGATAGATGTGGATAGTGTGACGTTATCGCATAATTATAGAGATATGATAATTGGTGATAAATTTCAATTAAACGCAACTATAAATCCATCAAACGCATCTAATCAGGCGTTGATATGGACATCCAGCAATCCTGCAGTAGCCACTGTCAGTAGTGTAGGATTAATAACTGCATTAAAGTCAGGGGAAGCGATAATAACCGTTCGTTCTGTTAGTAGTGGATGCTCAGCAAATTGCATTGTTTATGTTGAAGGTCCTGAATTATTTAGTGATTTACTTTCAGAGGGTGTTATATCAGCAGGTAATATTAAATATACTGACGATGGTTTCCGAATGATAAACAAGTCATTATCCGATATATTGATTTCAGCAGGGATATCACAGGTGGCTGACTCGGAGGGAAACTCACTTCCTGTAGATAAATATTATGATGATTGGTTTATATACACCTTGCCAGATAATAATGGGCAAGAGTATGCATATAGTCTTTTGAAAATGAGAGAACAGGAAAACGACGGGTATGATGATGACAACCCAGGGGTGACAATATCTTTCATATATTTTATACCCGAGACGCTATTGACGCTTATCAATAACAACACGTCCGAGAATTCATTAGCGTTATATCTTGAAGTTGATAGAGTGGTTAGGCAGAGGGGTCAAACGCATGATGCAACGATAAAAGCGTATTTTAGCAACACTAGTGCGACAGCACCGTATTTTATTGCAGAAAACTATATTAAACACATTGCATCATTTGCATCAGCAGGAAGCATTTGTGTTCCTAATAACTATATTTCCTTATATCAAATCAATCCAAATAATAGGGTTTCTGTAGCTGTAAATTCAAACAACTCAAATGCAGGTTTTACGGTTTGTAATCATAGTGTTATCAATATAAACAATAAAAACAATTTATCTACATATGAAAAATATGCCATACTTTTCACTTATACAGCATCTTCCAACTATAATTCTTTCGCGGCAGAAGTTCAGTTTCATGCTCAAGCACTAGAGAATATTTATAGCATTTACAGCGATGCCTACGAAAGTGCGATAAGAGCTGATATGGCTATTGGTGAAGAAGAGGAAAGTGGTTTTGCTGACCAATACTATGATTTGAACAGTTCAATCGTTCAAGCGCAGGCGTCGCATCACGGTAATTACTAGAGTTTATCGGTAGGTGAAACATGAAAAGTTCAAAAGTAGTATACATTGTATCAGCAACTGTGTGGGTAACAATTGCATTGATTACCTTGGCTTTGTGCATTTCTTCCAAATGGTTTATAAGAGTTGTTTTGCCAATTTGCATAGCAGGCATTCTTGTTATTTGTGCTACTCCGTTTCTTCAACGCGTAACAAAGCGACCGGATTTTTGGCTTTATGGAATTTCCTTAGGGTTACATATTGTGGCGTTTATTGCAATAATTTTAATAAATAAAAATATGTATTATCGATCTTTTGTCGTTAAATTTTCGCTATTATTGGCTGTTTGCTCATTAGCAGAGACACTTATTCAAACATTTCTAATTTTTAATTTCCAAAGATTAAAAATTCTAGTAGCACAAAGTCAAAATATATTTAAAAAAACTATGATTATTGCCATAATATTGTCTATAATTGTAGTAATAGTGAAAGTTGTGTTATTCCCCACAACTTGGAAATACTGTGATTTACTAATCATAGGGAAGACATATGATGAAATAATTGTAAAATACGGAAAATTTGATATTGAATTTTATCAGTATGACTCTAATAATATTAGGTCAGCAGGATATTATTTAAGCGAAGAAAACAGTATGTTCGATGAACACGGAGGAACGAAAAAATATTATATAATAACATTTGATGAAAACAGGAAAGCTCAATCTGTGAAAATCGATGGTGGATGGGGCGGATAGTAGTTAAGAATAATAAATGATTTTGGCAGGAGTGCTTTTTAAAGCACTCCTGCTTTTTGGTTTATTGACAAAAGAAATGTTAAATGCTAGAATTATGAAAGATTTTAAAAGGCAGGTGAGGATATTATGACCGTTTCTTTTATAACGCTTGGTTGCAAGGTTAATCAGTATGAGTCGGTGGCGTTATCGGAGTTGTTTGCTGAAAAAGGCTTTACGCCTGTAAGTGATGAAAAAGCCGATATAACGGTTATAAATTCCTGCACCGTTACCGCCGAAAGCAACCGCAAAACAAGGCAAACAGTCAGAAAAGTGCGCCGCAGCAATCCCAATACCGTTATTGTGTTAACAGGGTGTATGGCTCAGGCGTTTTTTGATGAGGCAAAGTCGGTGTTGCAAGCCGATATCGTTGTTGGCAATACCGATTATGAAAATCTGCCCGATTTATGCCTTGAGTTTTTAAAATCAAGGCAAAGAATCTGCATTCATAAAGAGCATACTTTGGGAGAAAAAATCTCTTCGCTTACCGTTTCCTCGTTCCCCGAAAGAACAAGGGCATATATAAAAATTGAGGACGGATGCGACCGCTTTTGCTCCTATTGCATAATTCCCTATGCTAAGGGCAGAGTTCGTTCAAAATCGTTAGAGGTTATTAAAAATGAGGCAACGGCTTTAGCCAAGGCGGGCTACAAGGAGGTTGTGCTTACAGGTATTAACCTTTCGGCTTTCGGCAAGGATACAGGCGATGAGCTATGTGATGCGGTAGAGATTGTTTGCGAATGTAACGGCATAGAGCGTGTTCGTTTAGGCTCCTTAGAATGCGACCAGATAACCGATGAGGCGCTAAAGAAATTAGCATCCTTAGAAAAATTCTGCCCTCAGTTTCATTTATCGCTTCAATCGGGCTCAGATAACACCTTGAAGGCTATGAACCGCAAGTATGATACCGCGTTTTACAGGGGTTTTGTGGAACGGATTAGAAAATTCTTCGATAACCCCTCAATAACCACCGATATTATGGTTGGCTTTGCGGGCGAAACGGATAAGGATTTTGAAAGCAGTGCTAATTTCGTTAAGGAAATCGGCTTTGCAAGAAGCCATGTCTTTGTTTATTCGGTAAGAGAGGGCACGGTTGCCGCCAAAAGAACCGACCAGGTTGACCCCTATATAAAGCAGAAGCGCGCAAAGGCGATGGGCAAAATTTGTGCCGATTCAGAGCAAGAGTTTTTGAAAGCCCAAGTAGGTCTTAGTTGCAAGGTTCTTTTTGAAACAGGTTATAACGGTTTCTTTGAGGGATATACCGAAAACTATACAAGAGTTAAGGTTAAAACGACCGAAAACCTTGAGGGCAAAATTTTGTCCGTTAAATTATTAAAAGCAGAAAATGATTATTGCATTGGCGAAATGATAAAGCCCTGAGGGATTACCCTCAGGGCTTTTATTTTAGCTGTTGCATCTTGTAATGCATCTTATAAGGCAGGCAGAGGTCGTGATTGTTCCGGTTAAGAAAAGTAATAACAAGCCTGTAACAATAGCGCCTATAATGCTTGTTGCCGCAAAAGCAAAGTTGAGAAGCACAAGAGCAACTATAAAGGTAGCAATAATGTTAAAGAGTAAAACATTAAGCGCTGTGCAAGTGCATTCTGTTGAATAAGAATCTCTCATAATCGATGCCGTAACTAAAAGCACCGCCAGATATGCAACCGCAACAATTACTGCGGCTGCAGCAAAGGTTGTCTGAACGGCAACTAAACCTGCAAAGGTTAAAAATGCGGTTACAATGCCAACGAGCACACTAAAAATAATTGAAACTGCCACGCAATCACTTCTGCAATTGCAATTTAATAATGACATTTATTTTTTCACCTCCTTTTACACTATATGCAAAAAGTAAGGGACAAGTGAGTTTAAAAATAAAACTGCCCAAGTGTCCTTAAGAACACTTGGGCAATGCCTGAGGGGTTTTGTTTATTCTTCTACGTCAGTTATGCCGAGTAGTATCTGTTTGCCATGGAGCAGAACCTTTTTAGGACTGCCGCTTGCATGAACATCAAATACAATAATCTCATTTTTGCCGTCTTTAAGCAAGGACTCAGGAACATAAAGGCTCTTTTGAGGGCCGTTCCAATAATGCCTGCCAAGATTGAAGCCGTTTATAAATACAAGACCTCTTACAAAGCCTTTAACCTCTAAGTAGGTATCGCCGTCAGGCTTCAAATCTATCTCATATTTATAAAAAACCTGCTTTTTAAGCTCATTATAGCCGGTATTGGTAAAGGGGATTTTGTGGAAGGGGTATGAACGGATATTATAGTCTGAAATAACCTTATATTCCTCGGTTTCTTTATCAAAAAGCTTCATTTCGCCGATAAGGCCCTTGCGGTCATGCATTACCGCTCTGCCTGCATGAGCGCGACCCAAATTTTCAACAAAAAAGGTCAATGTATGTTCGCCGAAAATATCAATGTCGGCGCTGAAGAAATTATCGCGGACATAATTCTTAAATAAAACGCCATCAATATAAAGGAATGCGCGGTCATGAAGCTCAGGAAAAATAAGGCGGCAACCCTTGTTGCCAACATTAACCTTGGTTTCATAAACTATGTATCCGTGAGCCTGGTCAACCTGCTCCATTGAAAGAAGCTTATCTGATTTTGTATCATAATAGCAATCGCTCGGAAGCTCGGATAATCCCATTGTTCCCTTTAATTCGGCTTCGCCGTAATCGGTCATATTAGGCTCGGGAGTTTCGTTTACAATTGGCTTGCCTAATACCTTGCAGATTTCCTTTTGCTCTAAATAATATTTTTTGGTTTTCTTGCCGTATTCGTTCAAAGGGGCTTGAACATCATAAGAGGTCAGCTGAACGGCAAAGTGGTCGCCGTAGTATAGAGAACCGTTAAAAAAACCAAAGTTGGTTCCTCCGTGGAACATATAAAGGTTAACAAAATCGGCATTTTCTAATGCTGTTTCAACCGAGTATCTAACCTCCTCCAAATCGCGTTTGGGCAGTCTTTTCATTTCCCAATGCGACTGTTGGCCGTTCCATAATTCCATAACGCCGGCAGGATTATCGGGGAAAACTCTTTTAAGAGTTTCTATAGCTCTTGGAGAGTTCCAACGGTAGTTGACCGTTTTAAGTGCCTCAGGGAAGGTTCCGTCGCGGAGCATATATTCTTCTTCGCCGTCAGAGGTTGCGAAAGGAACATCAATGCCGAATTCTCGGTAATATTTTGCGAGTTCCTCTAAATATGCTCTATCCTCAGCAACACCGCCATATTCGTTTTCAATCTGAACCATTATAATATTACCACCATTGGTAATAAGGAAGGGGCGGATAATATCGCATATCTTTTCTAAGTAGATTTTAACCTTTTCAAGATAGGGCTTATAGTAGCATCTGAGTTGCATATTTTCGTCTTTTAAAAGCCACCAGGGAAGACCGCCCAAGTCGCATTCTGAACAGATATAGGGGCCGGGGCGCATAACGATATAAAGGCCTAATTTCTGAGCTAATTCAAGATATCTCTTTAAATCGAGAATTCCGGAAAAATCCCATTCGCCCTCTCTTTTTTCGTGTAAATTCCAGGCACAATAGGTTTCAAAGCAGTTACAACCGAGCTCTTTAAGCTTTAAGAGTCTATCCTCCCAATATTCAGGGAAAATGCGGAAATAATGCATTGCGCCCGAGACTATTTTAACCTTTTTATCATCGATAAAATATCCGTCCTTATTAAAATGAAAAACTGACATAGTCATCACCCGTTTGAATGAATTTTTATACGCAAACAAGGTAAAATATGCTGGTTACAGAAACCAAAGAAATTGCGGCGAAGCAATTGAGCGCAGCAAATGCTTCAAACGCTTTAATTGCGGAGGCTTTTGCCTCTTTATACATAAGTGCGGTAAGACCTCCGCCTGAGAGAATAATAGGGACAACATATCTGAAGTCCATTGTGCAGCCATAGGGCATCTTGATATAGAAAATAACCTGCGAAGCAAGTAGGGATAAAAGCAAGGATAAAAGCACGATAACGGGTAAATCAAAAAGCTTTTTATTTTGCTTTTTGCGGTTAATTATAAACAGAACAAAGGTTATAACAAAAAGAATACTGAAAACATAGTTTAAGAAAACTGCCATAACTGCAAACGCTGTTCCGTTCCAGAATGAGAATTCGCCGAACAGAGAGGATTTCAACATATAGTCGATAAGGTTATAGTTCTCCCAAGCGTCTGCAAACGGGGAATAGAATATTGCTTCTGCACTCGGTAAAAAGAAGCGGTTAAAAAAAGAAATATGTGCAGTTGAGAGGTTGGGATTAAGGTTTGAGAAAACGAAGCCGAACCCTTGGTTAAAGCGGATAGAAGCATAAATCTGGAACCAGAGACCGATTGGCGCGGCAATCAAAAGGAACACCGCAAATTGCGAAATTGTTTTTAAAACGGGGCGCCACTCTTTAGTTTTAACGCTCTTTATAAAGACGAGAACAAATAACACCGCGATAGTAAAGCATATGGTTGCACCGTTTAGCTTTGTCATCATTGCAAGGCCAACAAAAAGTCCCGTTATTGCAATATTTTTAAACGAAGAAACCTTATAATATAAAACTGCGCGGTATAGTGCTATAATAGATAGCATCAGGCAAAGTGGGTCGTTATTTAATTGCCCGGAAAACTGAACAAGGCGCGGATAAAAGCAAACAAAAATCATAGCAAGCAAGCCATAGCTTCCTCTGATAGACAACGCTTTAAAAAGCTTGCAGGCAAAAACTGTTGTTACAGTTATATATATAAGCGAAAGGGTCTGACAGGCTATAAAATAGGTTTCGCTGTTAAGCAACCAATACCTTGAAAACGGTAATGACGGCATAGCTTTTGAAATGAGCGTAAAAAGCCATTCAAAAATATGCAT
Source organism: uncultured Oscillospiraceae bacterium (assembly GCA_949295415.1). GTDB lineage: Bacteria > Bacillota > Clostridia > Oscillospirales > Acutalibacteraceae > UMGS172. The sequence goes on along the minus strand of CASFLA010000019.1, from coordinate 32,515 downwards.
AAATACTGATTGAATAAGGGCGTTAAGCGGCGGATGATAAAACTGATAATCGTTGGTTTCGGGTAAAATGCCTCTTCTGAATAAAATATCGGCATAGGCAAAATGGCCAACATCTCCCCAGGTATCGTGCTGCCTGCAATCACCCTCGGTATAAAGAATATATCCGAGGCGTATAGCAAAGCTTGCAAGAATAATAAGAAGAATAAGCCGCTTTCTTGAAAGCTCGCCCGCGCGATGCAAAACAAAGCCGATAGCAGCTAAGCCTGAAAGCAGAATAAGTGCAAAAAACTTTGCCGACTCTCCTCTGGGCAAACCGCTGAAATCATCGAACAGGGGAGTAAAAATAACATAGGAAACAACCGAAAATAAAAAAAGTGCGGCATAAAAACAGAGTTCTTTTAAACCCTTTAAGCGAGGTTTTTTAATCTCCATTTTTTCCACACTCCTCATTTATTTTCATATTAACTCAAATTTACCATAAAACTGCCAAAATATCAACCGTAAACATTGTATTTCAGAGTAAAATGTGATACAATATTTAAAGATTTTCAAAGGGAGAATTATATGAATATAGTTGAAATTGTTTCAAAAGAATTGAATTTAAAGGATTGGCAGGTTAATGCCGTTATTTCGCTTTCCGATGAGGGCTGCACTATTCCGTTTATTGCCCGTTATCGCAAGGAAGCGCACGGCTCTTTGGATGACCAGACAATCCATAATTTAATAACAAGGGTTGAATATTTAAGAGGTCTTGAAAAGCGCAGAGATGAAATTGCCGCCGCTATTGAAGAGCAGGGCAAAATGACTGAAGAAATAAAAGAAGCGCTCGAAAAAGCCGAGCAGCTATCGGTATTGGAGGATATTTACCGCCCCTTCAGGCCCAAACGCAGAACAAGGGCAACCGTTGCAAAGGAAAAGGGCCTTGAGCCTTTGGCAGAGCTTATATTAGCTCAGGACGGCGCCGATATTTTTGAAGCCGCAAAGGAATATTTAACCGATGAAGTTGCATCAGTCGAAGAGGCTATCGCGGGCGCTAAGGATATAATTGCCGAAATCGCCAGCGATAACCCGGATGTTCGTCGCAGACTCAGAAATCTATTCTCAGTGGTCGGCGTTGTTGCGGTTAAAGCCGCCGATAAGGAAAAAGACAGCGTTTATACAATGTATTATGATTTTTCCGAGCCCGTCAAAAAAATAGCAGGGCATAGAGTTCTGGCTATAGATAGAGGAGAAAAGGAAGAATTCTTAAAGGTCCGAGTAAGCATCGAAGAACAAAAGGCCCATAATGTGCTTTTTGATGTTTTTATAAAGGAAAATTTCTGCTCAGCAACTGATATTTTGCGTGATGCGCTTATTGATTCATATGATAGGCTTATAGAACCCTCGGTTGAACGCGAAACAAGAGCAATGCTGACCGATGAAGCCTGCAAGGGTGCGATTAAAAACTTTTCAAACAACCTGCATCAATTATTGATGCAGCCGCCTGTTAAAAACAAGGTAACAATGGGTCTTGACCCCGGCTACAGAACAGGCTGTAAGGTTGCCGTGGTTGACGGAATCGGCAGAGTTGTTGATACAGGCGTTATTTATATAACCCATAGTGATGCTCAAAAGCAGGACGCTAAGAAAAGAGTTTCTGCGATGATTGCAAAGCATAATGTTGAATGTATAGCAATCGGCAACGGAACCGCAAGCAAAGAAACCGAGATGTTTATAAGCGAGCTACTTAAAGAAACTGCAAGCAAGGCGCTTTATATGGTAGTGAGCGAGGCAGGCGCTTCGGTTTATTCGGCAAGTAAGCTTGCCGCAGAGGAATTCCCCGAGTATGACTTGACTTTAAGAAGCGCTATAAGCATTGCAAGAAGATTGCAGGACCCGTTAGCAGAGCTTGTAAAAATTGAACCAAAGGCTATAGGAGTCGGTCAGTATCAGCACGATATGCCTCCTGCTGAGCTTTCAAAGAGCCTTGATTTCGTCGTTGAGGATTGCGTTAACAGCGTTGGTGTTGACCTTAATACCGCTTCGGCGGCTCTGCTTTCAAGAGTTTCGGGGTTAAATAGCGCAGTTGCTAAAAACATTGTTAACCATAGAACCGAAAATGGAGCTTTCAAAAGCCGAAGTGAACTTAAAAAGGTTTCAAAATTAGGACCTAAAGCCTTTGAACAGTCGGCGGGCTTTTTAAGAGTTACAGATTCTAAAGAACCGCTTGACGCAACCGCAGTTCACCCCGAAAGCTATAAGGCTGCGAACGCGCTTTTAAAGGAGCTTGGCTTTACCTCTAAGGATATAGCAGGCAACAAGCTTGATGGCATCTATGAAAAATGTGAGAATATAGGCTTTAGCAGTATTGCGGATAGACTCGGCATAGGTGTTCCTACTTTGAAGGATATTTTATCCGAGCTTCAAAAACCCGGTCGTGACCCGAGAGATGAGTTGCCGCCTCCCATGCTTCGCAGCGATGTTTTAGAAATGAAGGATTTAAAGCCGGGTATGGAAATAATGGGAACGGTCAGAAATGTTATTGATTTTGGAGCATTTGTTGATATAGGTGTTCATCAGGATGGCTTGGTTCATATTTCCGAGATATGCGATAGATTTATCAAGCACCCCTCAGAAGTGCTTAAAACGGGCGATATTGTAAAGGTTTATGTGCTTTCGGTTGACGAAAATAAAAAGCGCATCAGCCTCACTATGAAAAAAAGATGATTTTATGAAAAGGAAGACTTTTAAAATAATTATGAGCGGACTTTTTGCCGCATTTGTGTTCTTAGAAACGCTTGTAAGCGTTCCTCTGCCTGCTTATGGCTACATAAATATAGGAGATGCCTTTGTGCTTAAATAAACTAGGAATTTCAAAACGGATAAATTCCGCTTTTAAGGAGAAATGACAAATGGAATTAAAGGGTAAAAAAATAAATTTCTTGGGCGATAGTATAACCGAGGGCTCCGCTGTTGCTGATAAGGAAAACAATATTTATTGGCAGAGAGTTGCTAATATGGAGGGTGCAATAACAAGAGGCTACGGTGTCGGCGGAACCAGAATTGCAAGAAAAAGAGTTCCGTCTTCTTCCGCCCGTAATGACCTTGATTTTATAAAAAGAACCGATGATATGGACCCCGATGCTGATATAATTGTTGTTTTCGGCGGAACCAATGATTTTGGCCATGGCGATGCTCCTATCGGCAAGTTTACTGATAGAACAGAATATACTTTCTATGGCGCAATGCATATTCTTTGCAACAAGCTTATTGAGAAGTATCCTGCCGCGCAGATTGTTTTTATGACACCGTTACATAGGCTTTCCGAGGATAAAATGATAAACGAAAACGGTCAGCCGCTTGAAACAAATCTTGAGGGCTTCAGAAACATTATCATTGAGGTTGCAAGGTATTATTCGATTCCTGTTCTTGATTTATGGTCAGTAAGCGGGCTTCAGCCTAAGGTTGATGTTATTAAACAAACCTATATGAAGGACGGACTTCATCCTAACGACCTCGGTCACAAGTTGATTGCCGATAAGCTGATTGGCTTCCTTAAAACATTGTAATCCTTTTGTCTTGACAAAATAAAATAATAGTGGTATTCTTTTTTAAAAGTAAAACCTGTGATTAAGAATAGTAGCCTGTTGTGAGCTTAAAGAGAGCCGTCGGTGGTGGAATGGCGGCAGCGTTATGTCAGGTGAATGGACTTATGAGGGCGGTCGAAAGCGTTGTGTAAGTAGTAACCGACGGGGCGCACCCGTTATAGTGTGGCTCATATGTTAGTATGAGGTGAGTGGATGAATTTTCATCAATTTGGGTGGTACCGCAGGATTTTTAATCTTGTCCCATATTTTTGGGGCAAGATTTTTATTTTTTGAGGTGCTGAATATGGTTCTTTTAACTAAGCGATGGCGTAATAAGTAGCTTGTTTAACTTATTATTTTATAAAATGAGGAATGAATTATGAAACTTAACAATGTTGATTTTGAAACATACTTTAACAACTATCCCGATAAGGATGGTTATTTTGGCAAATACGGCGGAGTTTATATTGACGATAAGCTTAAAAATGCTATGGCAGAGATTACTGAGGCATATTTTTCAATCTGCCAATCGCGTAAGTTTATCGCCGAGCTTCGCAGAATAAGAAAAGAATTTCAGGGCAGACCTACTCCCGTAACCCATTTAGAGAGATTGTCTGATGCTTTGGGTGGCAAGGTTCAGCTTTATGCAAAAAGAGAGGATTTGAACCATTCGGGTGCTCATAAGCTTAATCACTGTATGGGTGAGGCCTTGCTTGCAAAATATATGGGCAAGAAAAAGGTTATTGCTGAAACAGGTGCAGGTCAGCATGGTGTTGCTTTGGCTACCGCCGCTGCATATTTTGGCCTTGAGTGCGATATTTATATGGGCTCTGTTGATATTAAAAAGCAGGCTCCTAATGTTGCCCGAATGAAGATTTTAGGTGCTAACGTTATTGAGGTAACCCACGGCCTTAAAACCCTTAAAGAGGCGGTTGATGCCGCATTTGATGCATATAGCAAGGAATATAATGATTCTATTTATTGCATTGGCTCAGTGCTTGGCCCTCATCCGTTTCCTATGATGGTGCGCGATTTCCAGAGCGTTGTCGGCATTGAAGCAAGGGAGCAGTTTATTGAGATGACCGGTCATTTGCCTACTTCAATTGTTGCTTGTGTTGGCGGCGGAAGTAATGCAGCAGGTCTTTTTGCGGGCTTTTTAAATGACCCCGTTGATATTTACGGTATTGAGCCTTTGGGTAAGGGACCGAAGCTTGGAGACCATGCAGCAAGCCTTAAATACGGCACCGAGGGCATTATGCACGGCTTTAACAGCATTATGCTCAAGGATGAAAACGGCGAGCCCGCTCCCGTTTACTCGGTGGCATCAGGTCTTGACTACCCGTCATCGGGTCCTGAGCATGCGTTCCTGCGTGATATAGGCAGAGTTAAATATGATGTTATCGACGACGAAGAAACCATTGATGCTTTCTATAAGCTTGCAAGGCTTGAGGGAATTATCCCTGCTATTGAAAGCTCTCACGCAGTTGCTTTCGGTATGAAGCTTGCCAAAACAATGGACCACGGTTCAATTCTTATCAACCTTTCAGGCCGCGGCGACAAGGATATGGACTACGTTATTGAGAATTACGGAATAAGATAAAAAGAAACCGGTAAGGGAGACGCTTCGCAATGAAGTGTCTCCCTTGAACTTTTGTAAGCAAAAAAACGGCATAGCCAAACGCCCACGTCCCATAGGGAAGTATTTGTTTCTCTAACAAAATCCCCTGTATTGTTGCCAAAAGCCTTAAAAGGCGTCAGCCTTTCTGCGTTTTATGGCTTAAATACAGGGAATTTTTAGTTCTTACGAAACTGCGAAGCACCTTAAAATGAAAATTTCGAGTGCAAGAAAAGGAAAAACCCATCAATAACGCTGGCGCGTATTGATGGGTTTTGACGCATTATTGTGCCGAAATTTCACATTATTAAGGAAATACTGCCCTATGGGGCGTGGGCGAAGGCTACACCGTTTATTGAAACAAGTTGTTTAGTTTTAAGATGTGTGGCACCTTTATTACAGAGGGTGCCTTGCTGCTTGGTTGTTTTTAATTATAGGATTTTCAAAAGCTCTTCGTCGGATAATGGGCTTAAATATTTCGGCGGGATATCAAACATTGTTTTGCAGCCCGTTTCACCGTTTTGCTTCATTCTAAAAGCTGCCCTTGCCGCCGCAACAATAACGCCTGCAGTAAACTCGGGGTTGGAGTCAAGCTTAAGGCTATATTCAATAATATGTTTGTTTTCCTTTTCCCAACCGGTTTGACCCGAGCGGATAACAAATCCACCATGGGGAATACCGCTATGGTCGCGCTTTAATTCTTCTAAAGAAATAAAATGAACTATTGTATCGTAATCAGCAAAATAGTTGGGCATGGTTTTAATTTCCTGCTCAATTTTTGCTTTATCGGCATCATCTGCTGCAACAACAAAGCATTCTCTTAAATGCTTTTCTCTGGTTGAGAAATCCTTGGTTTCGCCGCGACGAACCGATTCCAATGTTTTTTGAACGGGAATGGTATATTGTTTAGCATCAATAACGCCTTCTATTCTTCTGATAGCGTCAGAATGGCCTTGGCTGACGCCCTTGCCCCAGAAGGTATAGTCCTTGCCATCGGGCAAAATAGCGCTCGCATACAGGCGGTTTAATGAGAACATACCGGGGTCCCAACCGCAAGAAATAACGGCGATGTTTCCGCTTTTTTTAGCCGCAGAGTCAACCTTTGCGAAATGCTCGGGGATTTTTGCATGAGTATCAAAGCTGTCAATAACAGTAAAATGCTCGGCAAAATCGGGAGTTTGCTTGGGCAAATCGGTTGCACTGCCGCCGCAAAGGATAAGAACATCTATTTTTTCTTTAAAGATTAAAACCTCATCAATGCTGTAAACAGGGACATTGTTATTTAAAATTTTAACGGTTTTGGGGTCTCTGCGGGTAAAAACCGCAACAAGCTCCATATCGTTTTTTTGATTTATTGCGCATTCAATGCCGCGGCCTAAATTGCCGTAGCCTAAAATTCCTATTCTTGTAGTCGTAAAAATCGTCTCCTTGGAATTTATTTTATTACGGGGGGTATTATATCACATTTGAAATTATTGGTCAAGCCTTGAAATAAGCTTTTAAAAGTAATAGCGTGTTGACGAAAACCGGTTTTAAGGTTATAATGATTTTAGTTTTTTAAAAGGGGCGAAAAATATGAAGCTTCTGATGCATACCTGCTGTGCGCCTTGCTCTGTAATGTGCATAGAAACCCTCAGAAAAGAGGGGTTAGAGCCGGTGCTTTATTTTTATAATCCCAACATTCATCCTTGCAAGGAATTCCGCTTAAGGAAGACTACTCTTATAGAATATGCGGCTAAAATAAAAGCCAGGCTTATAACCGACCACGAATACGGATTAAGAAGGTTTATAGAAGCAGTTTTCCCCGATTTTGATAATCGATGCCAAAAATGCTATAAAATGCGTTTTGAAAAAACGGCGCAGTTTGCCAAGGAAAACGGCTATGATGCCTTTACTTCAACCCTTTTTATAAGCCCGTATCAGAATCACGAGCTGCTGATTTTAGAAGCCAAGGCGGCGGCAGAAAAGTTTGGAGTAGAGTTCTTATACCGCGATTTCAGGCCCTATTTTATTGAGGGGCAGGAAAAGGCCAGAGAAGAGGGTCTTTATATGCAAAAGCATTGCGGTTGTATTTTTAGCGAAGAGGATAAATATAAAAAGAAAAAATAGCTTGACGGGCTAAAAATAGCCCGTCAAAATTTTATATATTGCTTTGGGGACTAAATGAAAAGATATGCTTTTACGTTTGCAGCAATGGCAATAACAGCCTGTGTGCTTTTATATATGTTCGGGTTAATTGCAGCTATAATTATTGCTGTAGTTTGCTGCTTACTGGCACTTGTGAATGCGCTGTTTTTAAAGAACGAATATAAGAAACCGATATCTGTAATGCTGCTTGCGGTGGCGATATTTTGCCTTTATATTGCAGGGTTTCAAAGGTTCAAGATTCATAAAACTGAAAATCTTATTTATACCGCTGCTGATATAAATTGTATTGTAATTGAAAAGCCGTCTGATGTTGGAGATAAAACGGTTCTTCTTGTTAAAACAACAGATGAAAATAATGAGTTGCATAAGAATCTTAAGATGGAGCTTTGGGTAAGCAATGAGCTTGAAGCCGCATCGGCGGTTTGCGGTGATATTTTAAATGCAAGGGTTGTTTTCAAAGAAATTGATGAAGCGTATAAAGCTTCGGACTTTGCTGAGGGTATTTATCTTTCCAACCATGTAGAAAATATTGAAATAGTAGGGCATAAGGATATTTTATATAAATATTTTGTCGATTTCAGGTTGAGCATTGAAAGATACATAACTAAGAATTTTAATTTTGAACACAGGTCGGTGCTCTTGGGCGTTCTGCTTGGCAACACCTCGCTTATGTCGGATAAAATATATAGCGATTTTAAAATCTGCGGCGTTATTCATATTACCGCCGTTTCGGGAATGCATATCAGTATTTTGTGCGGCGCATTTTTGGGCTTCTTCTCTCTTTTTATGAGAAAGAGAACAGCCTCGCTTATAACGCTTATTCCGCTTTTTGCGGTTATTGCAACGGTAGGCTTTACACCCTCTGCAGTAAGAGCAGGTATTATGTGCAGTCTGGTTCTTATAGGAAACGCGTTCCTTAAGAACACCGAGAGCCTTAATTCGCTTGGCGTTTCAGTAACCTTAATGCTGCTTTTCAACCCTTATTATATCTGTAGCATCGGCTTTAACCTTTCCTGCCTTGCAACTGCAGGAGTTATAGTTTTCTCGCGCTACGCTAATGCCTTTATTGAAAAGCATATTCATATAAAAACAAGGCTTGTTGAGATAATTGTCTGCTCGGCAATTTTAGTATTTGTCCAATCAATCGGCGCCATTTTGTTCACGTTGCCGTTGCAAATTATATATTTCGGCTTTGTTTCCCTAATAGCTCCGATAGCCTCAGTGCTTATATGCGGCGCGATTTCGTATCTGTTAGTCTTTTCAGTATTCGCGTTGGTCTTCTATTTTGTGGATATTTCATTTATTATGCAGGTGTTTGTCCTTGTTTCAAGGTTGCTTTGCGAATATGTTGTGAGAATGGTTGATATATTGGCAAGGATACCGTTTTCTTATATCGCATTCAGTGATAGATATGTGCTGTTATGGGCGGCGCTTTCGCTTGCACTTATCGGCATTTGGATATTGCTTAACAATATCGGCGGAATAAGGGCTATTGCCTTAGGCGTTTCCGCGCTCTTTTTGGTTGCGGTATGGTCGCAAAATATTTTTGAACGCAACGCGTTTGAATTGACTATGCTGAATGCAGAAACGGGCTTTATGGCCGCTGTTGCTAATGATGAATCAGTTGTTATTATCGGCTGCGGAGATGATAATTCCGATTATAATTCTGTAAAGGCCTATATGAAGTTAAGCGGTAAAACCAAGGTTGATGCTTTAATTGTTCCGTCTTATAGTGATTATTGCTACGGCGGATATAAGGGCGTTGTTAAGCATTTATCTCCCATAAAGGTTATTCTGCCTGACAATATAGCGGATAAGCAGGTGGTTTTCAATGAAAACGGAATTAAAATCACTGCTGTAAAGGCTAAGTATGGTTTTGCGTTTGAAGTTAATATAAATGAAACAATAGCCCTTGTAAACTGTTGCGGCGAGCCGGAAGAAAAGGTAAAATATGATTATTTAATCGGCACTGCAGCGTCAATAGACGGCTTAAAGGCCAATGCGGCGGTAATAACAGGAAATTTAAGCGGGGATAATCGAGAAAAAATCAAAAGAATTGTGGACATTGAGGATAAATCTGTTACAATAAAGATAACAAATAAGAAAGGATATAAGATATATGCCGGTTAAAAAGAATTTTGAATATTCTTCGGAAAGCGACTTAAAAAATTTAATAAAGTCCGGCCTTTTAAAATGCGCAGTTATATTCGGCGATGAGCATTTTATGATAAAAAGGTTTATTTCTAATATCGTTTCTATGGTTGAAATATGCCCCGAATTTAACATTTCGAGGTTTGAGGGCGAAGCCAAAATGCAAAGCGTATATGATGCGGTTACCGCCTTCCCGATGATGAGTGATAAAAGAGTTGTTATATTAAGGGATTTTGCGGTTGATAAAGCGCCTCAGGCTGAAACTGAAAAGCTGATATCAGCAATAAACGATATGCCTGATACAACCGTTTTTGTTCTCTGGTTTGAAACTGTTGAGATAAGCGCTAAAAAGCCGGGAGATAAGGCCACTGCCTTATTCAATGCGGTGGCAAAGGCTAATGGCAACATTTTCAATATCTGCCGCAAGAGCAGCAGCGAAATTATAAAGCTTTTGCAATCGGGCGCCGCAAAGAGAAAATGCCGCCTTGATGCATCGGTTGCAAGATATATTATCGAAACCTGTTCCGATGACTTGGGAACCCTCGTAAACGAGCTTGAAAAGCTTTGTTTTTATGTTAAAGAGGGTGGAAAAATAACCAATGCAACAGTTGATAAGGTTTGCTCGCGCTCAACTGAGGCTTCGGTTTATAATGTTTCAAAGTCACTGCTTTCAGGCAATTTAAAAGCCGCAAATAAGCTGATTGATGGCTTATGCTTTATGAATGTTGATATAGCACTTATTTTGAACATTCTCTCCTCCAGCTATATTGATATGGCAAGGGCTTTTGCTATTAAAAATCAAGGGAAGAGAATTGATGATTACGCCCGTCAGCTGGGATATTATAATAACGCTTTTCGTCTTACCGATGCCGAAAGAAACATAAGAAAGCTTGATGAAAACAAAATTTTAAAATCGCTTGAATGCCTGGCAGACTGCGATAAAAAGGTAAAATCATCGAGAGCAGATTCAAGAGCATTGCTTGAAAAGGCTATGGTTGAGCTTTATATGATAGCAAAGGGAAACTGATATGCTGCATATTGATAAAACGGTTATAGTTGAGGGAAAATATGATAAAATCAAGTTATCAAATATTCTTGATACCGAGATAATAACAACCGACGGCTTTGCAATTTTTAAGGATAAGCAAAAGACCGAACTTATCCGCCGCGCCGCAGAAAACAACGGAATTATAATTATGACCGATTCTGATAGCGCAGGATTTTTAATCAGATGCCATTTAAAAAGCGTTATCCCGAATGACAAAATTATAAATGTTTATATTCCTGAAATTTTAGGCAAGGAAAAGCGAAAGGCTGAAGCCTCAAAAGAGGGTTTACTCGGCGTTGAGGGCGTTTCCGAGCAGGTTATTCTAGATGCTCTGCTTCGCGCGGGGGTTAATGTTAGCGAAGAAGAAGCCGCCCAAAGAGAAAAGACAACCAAAACTGATTTTTATGATTTGGGGTTAATCGGTTCTGACGGCAGCGAGCAGAAAAGAAACGAATTAAAGGCAAAATTACAGTTACCAAAGCACCTTTCAACCAACGGTCTTTTAACGGCTATAAACGCTTTGTATTCAAAAGAGGAATTTTTAGAAATTTTAAGAAAGGAAGAGCAAAAATGATTGACGCTTTATCGCATCGAGCAAGACTCTTGTTTATACTCAACTTTCTTGAAAGAAACACCGATGAGGAGCATCCCGTTTCCTCGCCGGAGCTTATAAAAATGCTTGAAAAAGAGAATATAAAGGTTGAGCGCAAGGCGATTTATAAGGATATTGAGGCGCTTAATGAAATGGGCTATGATATCGTAACCTCTTCGGGCAAAAACCGCGGATTTTTTATGACGTCAAAGCGCTTTGAGCTGCCCGAATTAAGCCTGCTTATTGATGCCGTTCAGGCGGCAGGCTTTATTCCCCGGAAAAAGACCGAAAGTCTGGTTGGAAAACTGGAGGAGCTCGCAAGCTGCCACGAAGCGAAAAAACTGGGTGGCAGAGTTTGCATTGAAAACCGAAGCAAGAGCAAAAATGAATCGGTTTATTATATTATTGAGGATTTAAACCGAGCTATAAATGAAAGCCGCGCAATAGAGGTTATTTATAAGAAAAACGTTGTGGGTAAAACCGGGTTGGAGTTTAAAGAAAAAACCATGGTTATTAACCCTTATGCGTTGCTTTGGGATAACGACCACTACTATCTTATCGGCAACAATGCTAAGTATGATAATTTAACTCATCTGAGAATTGATAGAATAGGGAAGGTCAAAATTCTTGATGTTACAGCAAGGCATTTCAGCGAGGTTTCGGAGTATTCTCAGAGATTTGATACCGCCGATTATGCGAGAAAAACCTTTAATATGTTCGGCGGTGAGCTTTGCAGAATTGATTTGGAATGTGATGAAAAACTGCTTGACCAGATGCTTGACCAGTTCGGAAATAATATCTTCATCAGAAAAACCGATGATGGAAAATTCCGTTTTTCTGCCGATGCTTTAATCAGCGAGGGATTGATTGGCTGGATAATGCAATTCGGCGGCAGCGTAAAGGTTATTTCGCCCGAAAGCCTTAAAAATGATGTTTCAATCAGGGCAGAGCGGTTGGCTGACGCATATAAAAATCATTAGTTTTTAATGCAAAAAAAGTTAAAAAATATCTTGCATTCCAAAAAATTGTATGATATAATACATCAGCTTGGGGTATTGCCATACCCAAAGCTCAAAAAATTCACACGTATCCGTGCTTGACGAAACGGTGCCGATTAGTGTCGGAAAGCCGTCATATAAGCGGATGCGGCGGTATTAACCGAAGGAGGAAAAACAAATGGCAGTAGTATCTATGAAACAGCTGCTTGAGGCAGGTGTCCATTTCGGACATCAGACTCGCCGCTGGAACCCGAAAATGGCTGAGTACATTTTCACAGAGCGTAACGGTATTTATATTATCGACCTGCAGAAGACCGTTAAGAAGCTCAACGAGGCATATCTCTTCGCTCGCGATATCGCAGCAGAAGGCAAGGATATCCTTTTTGTTGGAACCAAGAAGCAGGCTCAGGATTCTGTTAAGGAAGAGGCTATCAACTGCAACATGCCTTACGTTAACGCACGTTGGCTTGGAGGTATGCTTACCAACTTCCGCACAATCCGCACCAGAATTGCTCGTTTAGAGCAGCTCCGTAAGATGAGAGAAGACGGAACTTTTGACCTTTTACCCAAGAAAGAGGTAATCGGCCTTGAACTCGAGATTGAAAAGCTTGAGAAGTTCCTCGGCGGTATTCAGAATATGGATAAAATTCCCGGCGCTCTCTTTATCGTTGACCCGAGAAAAGAAAGAATTGCTGTTCAGGAAGCTAAGAAGCTCGGTATTCCGATAATCGCTATCGTTGATACCAATTGCGACCCTGATGAGATTGATGCAGTTATCCCCGGTAACGATGATGCTATTCGCGCTGTTAAGCTCATCGCTTCGACCATTGCAGCAGCAGTTATCGAGGCTAGACAGGGCGAGCAGGTTGCAGCAGAAGAAACTGCTGAAGAAGCAGCAGTAGAAGAAGCTGTAGAATAATTAAAACTAATGCCGGTAAGAGAGTTGCTTTTGCCGGCTTTTTAAAAATATTGGAGGAAATAGATATGGCATTTACAGCTAAAGACGTGCAGGCTCTTCGCGAGAAGACCGGTTGCGGAATGATGGATTGCAAAAAGGCTCTTACCGAGTGCGATGGCAATATGGATGCTGCCGTTGACTATTTAAGAGAAAAGGGTCTTGCTTCTCAGGCAAAGAAGGCTTCTAGAGTTGCCGCTGAGGGAACTGTTGTTGCTCTTACTAAGGATGGCGTTGGCGTTGTTGTTGAGGTTAACTCCGAGACTGACTTCGTTGCTTCTAACGATGAGTTCAAGACTTTCGCAAATAAGGTTGCTGAGGTTATCGCAGTTGCTAATCCTGCAGATATTGATGCTCTTATGGCAGCTAAAGACGAAAACGGCAAAACCGTTGACGAATTAAAGCAGGATATCTTCCTTAAGTTCCGTGAGAATATGCAGATTCGCCGCTTCATCCGTTTCGAAGGCAGCGTTGTAAGCTATGTTCACGCAGGCGGCAAAATCGGTGTTATGGTTAAATTTGATACCGATGTTGCTGATAAGGACGGTTTCGTTGCAATGGGTAAAAATGTTGCTATGCAGATAGCAGCTATGAACCCCTCTTATCTTGACCAGGCTTCTGTTCCTGCAGAGGTTATCGAGAAAGAAAAGGCAATTATGGTTGCTCAGATGAAGGAAGATCCCAAGATGGCAGGCAAGCCTGAGCAGGTATTGGCTAAAATCGTTGAGGGTAAAATGGGCAAGTATTACAAGGAGAACTGCCTTGTTGAGCAGCAGTATGTTATCGATGGCGATTTGACCGTTGGTAAGTATGTTGCTTCGGTTGCTAAGGAGCTTGGCGGCGAGATTAAGATTGCTGAGTTCGTTCGCTATGAAAAGGGCGAGGGCATCCAGAAGAAAGAAGAAAACTTTGCAGAAGAAATTGCAAACATGGTAAAATAATTTCTATAAAGCCTTAAGCCTTGCAGGCTCAAAACCTGCAAGGCTTTTTTACTTGATAATAACTTGCTAATTTTAAAAGCGTATGATACAATAAAACTGAACATGAAATTCGAAAGGCGTAAGGATTATGCAAGGGGGAATGGATATGAAAAAGATATTTGCATTATTGCTTGCTCTATCGGTGGTTTTTGGCCTTTGCGCTTGTAGCGCTACTGCAGAGGGTGGCAGCAACGGCTCGGTCAATAAAGGAAGCGAGGTTTCTTCTATGGCTTCCGAAACAAGCTCTGAGCAAACATCCGAAAGCATTACTACAGAAGTCAGTAGCCAAGAGGATACCGTTTCAACCATTGTCCCTGAAGTTACTGATAAGGATGAATCGAAGGTTGCTTCCTCTAAGCCTATTTCTTCAAAGACGCAGATTACTTCATCGCAGCAGACTGCAGCCAAGCCCCAGGTTAACAATGCCGTTCATAAAGCACTTCCAGAAACCAGTTATTATCAGTTATCATGCATGAATGCGACCGAGAAAAAGGTTTACTCAAGGCTTAATGATTCGGCTCAGAAGTTCGCGAATTCTACCGATATATCAGACCTTAGGTTGACTGTTGATGAGGCAACCTCGGTAATGAAGCGCTTTATGGCAGACCATCCGCAGTATTTTTGGATAAGCAATCAGATTTCGGTTACTTATTATGTTGGTTCCAATATGGCTGAAGCATGTATAATGAAATATTCTGACGGAACTGTTACCGATAACCTTGATGACAAGAAAGCTGACCGCAATGTTATAAGGTCTAAAAAGGCAAAGGTTGAAGCGGTTGCCAGGGAAATAGTTTCGCATATTGATTCAAATGCTTCTGATTATGAGAAAGAACTGCAGATTCATGATTATCTTGCAGATAACTTGAAATATGATAAAGATGCCGAGAAAAACCCGACTAAAGACGGCACTTTGAAATCCGCCTTTGATATTTACGGCGCGCTTATAGACCATAAGGCTATTTGCGAAGGTTATGCAAAATCTTTCCAGTATCTCTGCTACCTGGTTGGCATCAATGCAAATCAGGTTATCGGCAAGAGCCATATGTGGAATGTTGTTAAAATCGGCGGAGATTGGTATCAGGTTGATTTAACCTGGGATGACCCGGTAGTTAACGGCGGAACAATTGATATGGTAACTCATGATTATTTCAATCTTACTACTGCTGAAATGAGTAAGGACCACACGATTGATTCCGGCAGTTATATTAAAGTTCCCAGTTGCACAGCAACCAAGTATAAATACCAAAAGTAAATTAGAATGACAATGCCCTGTTCTGCAGGGCATTTTTTTTGCACAAAATGTTGCTTTACAAGAAGAGTTATAATTGACTTTATATAAATAACATTGTAATATATAATTATAAATATGTAGTGTCGAAAAAGGCTTTGATGGGAGTAGTAAAAATGGAACCTGCATTCAAACGAATTCTTTTAAAACTTTCGGGTGAGGTTTTGGCCGGCGAAAAGGGAACAGGCATTGATTTTTCAATGGTTGAAACTGTTTGCCAGCGCATAAAGAAATGTGTCGAGCTTGGCGTTGAGGTTGGTATAGTTATCGGTGGCGGCAACTTCTGGAGAGGCCGCTCTTCGGGCAGTATGGACCGCACAAGAGCCGATAGTATGGGAATGCTTGCAACTGTTATAAATTGCCTTGCTTTGTGTGATACTTTAGAGCAGATGGGTGTAAAATCGGCTGTTTTAACTGCAGTTGAAATGAATAAGATTGCCGAGCCTTTTACCGCAAGAGGTGCTAAGGAGCATTTAAGTAAGGGTGAGGTTGTGATTTTTGGTGCGGGAACAGGAAGCCCCTTCTTCTCAACCGATACAGGTGCCGCTTTAAGAGCCGCAGAAATAAATGCCGATGTTATTTTTAAAGCAACCAATGTTGACGGCGTTTACGATAGCGACCCCAGGAAGAACCCCAACGCAGTTAAGTATGATACTCTTTCTCATTCAGAGGTTTTGGCAAAAGACCTTCATGTTATGGATGCCGCCGCGGCATCTCTTTGCAGGGACAATAATATAAATATTTTAGTATTCAATCTCAATGACCCCGATAATATCGTTCGCGCAGTTATGGGTGAAAAAATCGGAACATTGGTTCAATAAAAAATACTGACGCGAGGAGAGTCGAGCCCGAATCACCTCGCATTAAGGAGGAAACATATATGCAGACAACTATTAAAACCGCAGAAGAAAAAATGGAAAAAACGCTGGATGTGCTTATCCGCGAATTCGGCTCAATAAGAGCAGGCCGAGCCAACCCCTCGGTGCTTGATAAAATTTCGGTTGATTACTATGGATGCCCTACTCCTGTGAACCAGCTTGCCGCAATCTCGGTTGCAGAAGCAAGAGTTTTACAGATTCAGCCCTATGATGCTTCAACCTTAAAACTTATTGAAAAGGCAATCTTGATTTCGGATATCGGAATCAACCCGCAGAATGACGGTAGAGTTATCCGTCTTATTTTCCCGCCGCTTACTGAGGAGCGCCGCAAGGAAATCGTTAAGGATGTTAAGAAAATTGCGGAGGAAAGCAAGGTTGCAATCCGCTCAATCCGCCGCGATGCTATTGAAAAATTAAAGGGTCTTAAAAAGGCCAACAGCATCACTGAGGATGACCAGGCGAACGGCGAAAAGAAAATTCAGACCGTTACTGACAAGTACTGCAAAGAGATTGATGACTTGACAGCAGTAAAGGAAAAAGAAATTTTAGAGATTTAAAATTTAACCCATCGGAGTTTTCTCCGATGGGATTTTGAAACTGGTGGGATATTATGGCGATTTTTGGCAAGAAAACTGCAAATGATGAGCGCATTTTACCCGAGCATATCGGAATTATAATGGACGGCAACGGCCGTTGGGCAAAGAAAAGAATGTTGCCCAGAACTGCAGGCCATGCCGCAGGCTCCGAAAACTTTAAAACTATTGCAAGGCATTGCAATAAGTTAGGAATAAAATATCTTACCGTTTATGCGTTTTCAACTGAGAATTGGAGAAGACCTAAAGAAGAGGTTGATGCTATTATGGACCTGCTTCGAAAATATCTGAAGGATTCTACCAATTTCAAAAGTGAAAATATTAAGCTGCGCTTTATCGGTGAGTTGGATGCTCTGCCCGAGGATATAAAAGAGCTTATGAAGCAGGCTGAGTTTGACTCTAAGGATGCAACGGGTCTTGTTGTTAATATGGCAGTAAACTATGGCGGCAGAGCCGAGATACTGCATGCGGTTAAAGAAATTGCCAACGAGGTTAAAAACGGCGAAAAAAATCCCGAGGATTTAACAGAGGATGATATTTCAGCCAAGATTTATACAAGTGAGCAATCCGAACCCGATTTTATAATCAGACCCAGCGGAGAATATAGGCTTTCAAACTTCTTAGTCTGGCAATCGGCGTATGCGGAGTTTTGGTATAGCGATGTTTTATGGCCCGATTTTTCAACTAAGGATTTAGATAAAGCGCTAGAGGATTTTAATAAAAGAAACCGCAGATTTGGCGGAGTATAGGGGAAAAATGTGAAGACAAGAATAATATCGGCGGCGGTTGGAATTGCAATCTTCTTAGCCGCAGTTTTTGCGGCCGTTAAAATAGACGGAATTATACTTGATATTTTGCTGATGATTGTTGGTGCTATCGGTGTTTATGAAGCCTTGGTGCCTACTCGTTACTTAAAATCAAAATTCATAACCAATTGTGCCATGATTTATGCGGTTGTTACCCCGTTTGCCTATAGCGGATATATCCCCGTTCATTCTTCAGCCTTTACGGTCCTGCTCGGAATGGTGGTTTTTGCATCTGCAATGTTTATGCATAAAGCCGTCAAGCCCACCGAGGCGGCATACGCCTTTGCAATGACCGTGGTTGTAACCTACTGCTTCTGGTCAATGGCGGCTGTGTTTAATTATAAAGACGGTCACGGGCTTTTCTATCTCTTCCTCGTCTTTGTTGCCGCTTGGACATGTGATACCGGCGCATATTTTTCGGGATATTTCTTCGGCAAGCATAAAATGGCACCCGAAATCAGCCCGAAAAAGACGGTGGAGGGCGCTATCGGCGGCGTTATATTTGCCGTAATTTGTATGTGGGTTTCCTGCATAATCTTTAAAGCAATAACGGGACAGACCGCCAATGCTTTACTGCTCGTTGCAGTTTCGCCGCTTTTGTCGGTTGCAGGAATGATTGGCGATTTGATTGCATCTTATATAAAGAGAGATTGCGGTATTAAGGATTATGGCAAGATAATGCCCGGTCACGGCGGCATTTTAGATAGATTTGATAGCGTTATGACCGTTGTTCCAATTTTGTATCTTATAATTTCCCATTTTAATATCGTTATCTAAACGGAGAAGTTTTTATGAATAAAACCATAGCCATTCTCGGTTCAACCGGTTCTATAGGAACGCAAAGCCTTGATGTTGCAAGAAAGCATGGCTTTAAGGTTGATGTCCTTGCGGCAAATAGCAATATAGAACTGCTCGAGCAACAGATAAGAGAGTTTAAGCCTTCGGCGGTAGCGGTTATCAATGAAGCGGCGGCAAAGGAGCTTAAAATCAAGGTTACCGATACTGCAACAGAGGTGCTTTCAGGTCAAGAAGCGGTTGAATTTGTTGCCGCTAATAATAATGCCGGCATAGTGCTCAACTCAATTGTCGGAATCGCAGGCTTAAAGCCTACCTTGGCGGCTATTGAGGCAGGAAAAGATATTGCGCTTGCAAACAAGGAAACATTAGTAACCGGCGGCTACCTTGTTAAAAAGGCGGTTACGAAAAAAGGTGTTAAGCTGTTACCTGTTGACAGTGAGCATTCGGCAATATTCCAATGCCTGCAGGGAGCACCAAAAGGCTCGTTGAAAAAAATTATATTAACCGCAAGCGGTGGTCCTTTCTTTAATAAAACAGAGGAAGAGTTAAAAAATGTTACCCCTGCCGATGCTTTAAAGCACCCAAACTGGTCGATGGGTGCTAAAATCACTATAGATTCTGCAAGTCTTATGAATAAAGGACTTGAGGTTATCGAAGCGGTGCATCTTTTTGATATTTCTCCCGATAATATAGAAGTAGTGGTTCATAGGCAGAGCATCGTTCATTCGGCAGTAGAGCTTACTGACGGTGCAGTTATTGCTCAGTTGGGAACTCCCGATATGCGATTGCCTATTCAGTATGCTTTGACTTACCCTGAGCGCTATGATTGTCCGTCAGGCAGTCTTAATTTGTTTGAAATTGGAAATCTAACCTTTGAAAGACCTGATTATGAGACCTTTAAACCCTTGGGCGCGGCAATTTCCGCCATTAAAAGCGGGGGACTCAAGCCCTGTGCAGTTAATGGTGCAAATGAAGCGGCAGTAGCTTTATTCTTAGAGGGCAAAATCGGCTTCCTTGATATAGGCAAAATCGTTTGCGCGGCTCTTAAGGCTCAAAAGGATGTTTCGGACTATAGTCTTTCTGATGTTTTCGAGGCTGATAAAGCCGCAAGGGAATTAGCTTTAAGCTTTATTTAAGGAGTTGTTTTTTTGACAGCATCAATCTTTACTGCCATCGGCGGTTTTTTCTCTAATGTTTGGCCCTATTTAGTCGCAGTTTTCTTGTTCCTTTTTATGATAGTAATTCATGAGTTCGGCCATTTTATAGCCGCTAAAGCTATGGGTGTTAGAGTTAATGAGTTTTCGGTTGGCTTTGGACCTACCATCTTTAAAAAGCAGGGAAAAGAAACGCTTTATGCTCTGCGCCTTATTCCTTTTGGCGGATATTGCGCTATGGAGGGCGAGGATGAGGAAAGCGGCGATT
Source organism: uncultured Oscillospiraceae bacterium (assembly GCA_949295415.1). Taxonomy (GTDB): domain Bacteria; phylum Bacillota; class Clostridia; order Oscillospirales; family Acutalibacteraceae; genus UMGS172. The sequence continues at coordinate 12,674 of CASFLA010000019.1, read as the reverse complement.
CGAGAGCCTTTTGCAACAAGCCTGCATGGAGAAGATTTATAATTATTATTGCAGGTGCGTTTTTCAACCTCGTTTTTGGGTTCATTATTGTTATGCTGATGTTGGCTCCTGCCGACCGCTTTATCACCACAACCGTTTCGAGCTTCCATGAAAATTCGCTAAGCCAAGAGGTTTTAGAACCGGGCGATGAGATTATCAGCATAAACGGCAGAAGGGTTTATTCGGCTTATGATTTAAGTTATTGCTTAAGCAATGTTGAGGGTGATACTCTTGAGTTTGTGGTTAAGCGTGGTGGTCAAAAAATAGAGGTTAAGCCTCGATTTAAAACCGAAACCATTGAAGGAATCAACTATGTTGCCATAGATTTTTATGTTGAAGCCGAGGAAAAAACCTTCGGCACATTTATTTCCCAAAGCTTTACGCGAACCTTTTCTTATGCGAGAATAGTTTGGTTCTCGCTGATTGATTTGATAACAGGTAAATATGGCATCAGTGCCGTTTCGGGCCCCGTTGGTGTTACCGCAGTTATAGGAACTGCGGCAAAATTGGGATTAACAGAACTGTTGCCAATAATCGCGCTTATAACTGTAAATCTGGGCGTATTTAACCTTTTACCTGTTCCCGCACTAGACGGTGGAAGAGCGTTTTTCCTTATCATTGAGATGATAATAAGAAAGCCTATTCCTAAGAAGTTTGAGGCAATAGTTCATACTGCAGGTCTTGTTATTTTGCTGGGATTTATAGCAGTAATTACTTTGAAAGATATTATCGGATTTTTCTAAATAGGAGATAAAAAAGTGTTTTATCATCAAACTACTAAAACAGTCAATGTTGGCGGTATAAAAATTGGCGGCGGCAATAAAATTACCGTTCAGTCAATGCTCAGCACTCCGTCTTATGATATTGAAAAATCGGTTGCACAGGCAATATCGCTCGAAAAGGCAGGCTGCGATATTATAAGAGCCGCTATTCCCGATAAAAATGCGGTCGCTTTAATTCCTGCTTTGAAAGAGGCAGTTAAAACCCCCATAGTTGCCGATATTCATTTTGATTACCGCTTGGCTTTAGAGGCTGCGGCAGCAGGGGTTGATAAAATAAGAATAAACCCCGGCAATATAGGCGATGAGGATAGAGTGCATCAGGTTGTCAATGCCTGCAAATGCAGAAATATTTCTATAAGAATCGGCGTTAATTCAGGCTCGGTTGAAAAGAGTATTCTCAGCAAATATGGTTCGGCTACTGCTGAGGCCTTGGTAGAAAGCGCTATGTTTCATGCCTCACTTTTAGAAAAATTTGATTTTAATGATATTGTTATTTCTATTAAATCTTCCGATGTTCCTACTATGTATAAGGCTTACATAAAAGCCGCAGAGGTAACTGATTATCCGCTTCATTTAGGCGTTACCGAGGCAGGAACAGAAAGGCGAGGAATTATAAATTCGGCGGCAGGCATAGGAGGCCTTTTGCTCAGGGGAATAGGCGATACAATAAGAGTTTCGCTTACCGATGAACCCGTAAAAGAGGTTTATGCCGCAAAGGATATTTTAAATGCAGTTGGCTTAGGCAATGGCGGAGTTAAGCTTGTTTCCTGCCCAACATGCGGAAGAACAAGAATTGATTTGATTTCCATTGCAAAAAAAGCAGAGGAAATGCTAAGAGATTGCAATAAGGATATAACGGTTGCAGTTATGGGCTGTGTTGTTAACGGTCCGGGTGAAGCATCGGCGGCCGATATTGGAATAGCAGGCGGCGATGGATGCGGAATTATATTCAAAAAAGGTGAGATTCTGCGAAAGGTTCCTGAAGATAAGCTTCTAAATGAACTTATGGCAGAAATTGAGAAATTATAATTTTTAAAGGATGTTTATGGGATGAGTCGTGCGTTGGTTTCTGATATTTTCGGCGCTGTATTAGAGGGTTTTGAGCCGAAAATATTAGCAGGCGTTATAGAACGCTGTGTTATAGATACCGATAGTAGAGCCTTAACTGCAAATATCAGGTTCGGCTCTTATATAAAAAGAAAAACCTTAAGCACTGTCGCAGAAAAGCTTAAAGCAGGGATTAATCTTAATGATGCAAAAATAATTGCATTATTCTCGGCTTCTGCTTTTTCTAATGAGGCGGCAGAGGATATAGCCGAGGGTCTGAAGGTTGAAAATGTTATGCTCAACGGCTACCTTAACGGTGCAGAATATGGAACCGATGAGGGCGTTGTTTCTATCAACCTTAAATTTGGCGGATTAGAGGCTATAAAGGCATCAAACTTTGAGAGGCAGTTTATTGCCAAGGTTAAGGATATTTTCGGCATCGATATTGAGGTTCATTTTATCGGTCAGCTCGAGGATGTTCAAATGGAAGCACCTAAAATCGAGCATAAGCCCTTTCAAAAGCAAAACGCCGGAGCAGTAAGCGAGAAAAGACAAAGCGGCGTTAAGCTTTCGGGACTTACTGCTTTTGAGGGCGCTAATATTGATATAGAAACTGCCGAGCAGGTCTTTGGCAAAAAAATATCGGGCCATATAACCCCGTTATCAGAAATCAACCCTGAAAGCGAGTTAAACCTCGTTTGCGGAGAGGTTTTCTTCTCTGAAATTGTTGCAACTAAAACAGGCAAGGGTCATAGAGTTAAGTTCCAAATTTATGACGGAACAAACTCCATAACCGTTAAAATGCTTATCAGCAATAATCAGGCGGATAATATCGGCGCTGCTATAAAAAAGGGCAACTCGGTTATCGTTCGCGGCATTTATGCTATGGATGATTGGGAAAAGGATTATTGCTTAGAGCCCGATGCAATTGCAGTAGTTAAAAAGCTCCCGTCAAGAGTAGATAATGCTGCAGAGAAACGCGTTGAATTGCATTTACATACAAGTATGTCGCAGATGGACGCGATAATTCCTGTTTCCGATGTAGTTAAAAGAGCGTTCCAATGGGGTCATAAGGCAGTTGCCATAACCGACCACGGTGTTGTTCAGGCGTTCCCTGATGCTATGAGTGCCTACGATGATATTATGCGCGATAACGAGGATAGCGATTTTAAAATCATTTATGGTATTGAATGTTATTTCGTTAATGATGTTGATTTTCAAGAAATAGAGGGCGGTATCGATGGCGGTGTTGACTCGACAACGCTTTCCCGTTATCACCAGATAATTCTTGTTAAAAATCCGGTAGGACTTAAGAATTTATATAAGATGGTATCTTATTCCAACCTAAACTATTACCTTAAAACATATAACAAGGAAAACCCTGCAAAGCCGCGTCCCGCAAGGCCGCTTATTCCTAAAAGTGTTTTAGAAAAATATAGGGAAGGTCTTGTTATCGGCAGTGCTTGCGAACAGGGAGAAATTTTCCGCGCAATCTTAGAAAATAAGCCTCAGAATGAATTGGAAAAGCTTGCCTCGTTCTATGATTATCTTGAAATTCAGCCGAGAGGCAATAACGAGTTTATGCTCCGCAACGGAATTGTTAATTCAATGGAGGAGCTGCTCGGCTTAAACAAAAAGATTATCGACCTTGCGGACAAGCTGGGAAAACCGGTTGTTGCAACGGGAGATGTGCATTTCTTGAATCCTGAAGATGCAAAACTCAGAACTATCCTTATGGCAGGTCAGGGCTTCTCCGATGCTGAAAATCAGGCGCCGTTGTATTTTAAAACGACCGAGGAAATGCTCGAGGAATTTGAATATTTAGGTGACCGCGCAAAAGAGGTTGTTATTGATAATCCCGCTAAAATAGCGGATATGATTGATAAAAATGTTCGTGCCGTTCCAAGCGGAAACTATCCGCCTAAGATTGAGGGCTCGGATGATATTTTAACTGAAAAATGTTATCGCCGCGCTCATGAAATTTATGGTGATCCGTTGCCCCCGGTTGTAAAAGAGCGTCTTGAACGCGAGCTTGATTCGATTATCCGCCATGGCTTCTCGGTTATGTATGTTACCGCGCAAAAATTGGTTGAATATTCCGAAAGCAAGGGCTATCTGGTTGGCTCGCGTGGTTCGGTTGGTTCATCCTTTGCCGCAACCATGAACGGTATTTCAGAGGTTAACCCGTTAGTGCCGCATTATGTTTGCCCTAAATGTAAGCATTCTATTTTTATAACTGATGGTAGCGTTGGTTCGGGCTTTGATTTGCCGCCCAAGAAGTGCGAAAAATGCGGTGCCGATTATAATCGCGACGGTCATGATATTCCGTTTGAAACATTCTTAGGCTTTGACGGAGATAAGGTCCCCGATATTGACCAGAACTTCTCGGGAGAGGTTCAGCCCTATGTTCACCGCTATACTGAAGAGCTTTTCGGCTCTGAAAACGTTTTCAAAGCGGGAACTATTGCAACCGTTGCTGAGAAGACCGCTTTCGGCTATGTCAAGCATTATGCCGAGGATTTTGGCAAATCGCTTAATAAGGCTGAGGAGGCGCGTCTTGCCGCCGCAATAAGCGATGCGGCTGTTAAAAGAACAACGGGTCAGCACCCGGGCGGAATGGTTGTCGTTCCGGCAGATATGGAAATTTATGATTTTTGTCCCGTTCAGCATCCTGCTGATAAGGTCGATTCCGATATGGTTACAACCCATTTCGATTTCCATAAGATTCATGATAACATCTTAAAGCTTGACGAGCTTGGCCATGATGTGCCCACGATTTATAAGTATTTGGAGGAATATACCGGTATTTCGGTTCTCTCGGTTTCGATGAGTGACCCCGATGTTATGAGCCTGTTCGCCTCGCCTGAGCGCTTGGGTGTTACGGAGAACGATATTGGCTCTAAAACAGGAACCTTTGCTTTGCCGGAACTCGGAACAAAATTTGTTCGCGATATGTTGATTGAAGCAAAGCCTAAAACCTTCTCTGATCTTCTGCAGATTTCGGGTCTTTCCCATGGAACTGACGTTTGGATTGGCAACGCACAGGAACTTATCAAACAAAAGGTTTGCACTATTTCTGAGGTTATCGGAACCCGTGATAACATTATGACCTACCTTATCTATAAGGGCGTTCCCAAGAAAATGGCTTTTAAGATAATGGAAATTGTCCGTAAGGGTAAGGCAAAGAAGCTGCTTACTGAGGAGCATCTCAAGACCATGAGGGAGAATAATGTCCCTGAGTGGTATATTGACTCTTGCTATAAGATTAAATATATGTTCCCTAAGGCTCATGCCGCGGCTTATATGATTGCCGCTTTGCGCCTTGGCTGGTATAAGGTTCATAAGCCCGTTGAATTTTATGCCGCATATTTTACCGTTCACTCCGAGGATATTGAGGTTGAAACAATTTTGAAAGGCCATGAGGCAGTTAAAAAGCGCATTAATGATATAAAACTGCTCGGCAATGCCGCAGGCGTTAAGGAAAAATCTGTTTTGGAAAACCTTAATATTTTCAATGAGATAATGTGCCGCGGTATTGAGATTCTGCCCATCGATTTGAGAAAATCTCATTCAAGAAAATTCTTGGTTGAGGATGGAAAGCTCCGTCTGCCGATTGGAATTTTGCCCGGTGTTGGCGAAAAGGCGGCGGCAGATATTCAAAAAGCCATTGAGGCAGGCAATTTCATCTCGGTTGACGATTTGCAGATCGAATCGGGAGTTTCAAAAACCGTTATCGAGATGCTGAAAAGCGTTGGCGCTTTAAGCTTTTTGCCCGATACCAATCAGATGTCATTCTTTTAAAATCATTTAGCGCGGCTTTTTGCCGCGCTAAAGTTAAAGGTGCAATTTATGTATGAAGATTATTTTGTTCCGTTTCCTGTAATTGAAACCGAACGGCTTGTTTTAAGAATGGTGAAAAGAAGCGATGCAGAGCAGCTTTTTGACCTTTGCAGTTTAAAAGAAACCTCGCAGTTTTCTTTATGGAGTCCGCATAAAACCTTAAGAGATACTAAAGATTTTATCGCTTATCAGCATTCCTTATATAAGAAAAAGCAGTGCTATTTTTTTGTTGTTGAGGATAAGCTTTCTAAAGAGGTCATCGGAACCTGCAGTTACGTTTCAATGGAGATGGATGACAAGGTCTGCGAAATAGGGTATAGCATTATAAAACCGCTTTGGAATTGCGGCTTTGGAACCGAAACGGCTTTGGCCTTAACAGAGTTTGCCTTTAAGAGAATAGGGGTTCAAAGGGTTTTTGCCAGAGTTTTGCCGCAAAATATTGCCTCGGCTAAGGTTTTGGAAAAAATAGGCTTTCTGAATGAGGGAAGGCTCAAAAAGGGCTATTATTATAATGAAAAGGTTTCGGATGTAGATATTTTTGGCATAACCGACACAATGTTTAAAGAGGTAGAGCTTAATGGAATTAAAAAGAATTGCAAGCTTTCAGGTTAATCATAATATTTTAGAGCGCGGAATTTATATATCGAGGATTGATGGGGATATAACCACCTACGATATAAGAATGAAGCTGCCTAATAAAAACGATTATTTGGATACTGCCGCAATGCATACAATCGAGCATATAATAGCAACCTTTACAAGAAACAGTAAATATTCTGAAAATATAATTTATTTTGGCCCTATGGGTTGCAGAACAGGCTTCTATCTTTTAACAAGAAGCATTCCCGATATTGAGGCAATCTCGCTTATTTATGATGCGTTTTCATTTTTGGCGGACTTTGAGGGTGAAATTCCGGGAACAACTGCTATTGAATGCGGTAATTATTTAGAGCACGATTTGGCCGTTGCTAAAGCGGAGGCTAAAAACTATCTGCCTGTAATAGAAAATTATACCGTCGAGCAGTTGGCTTACAAAAAATAGAAAAATGTTTATTTAATATTCCTTAAGCGGACTTGTAACGAGTCGATTTAAGGAATATTTTTTGTTGTAATCTACAAAATGCGACAACACAGGTTGTTTTCTACGCGGTTTTGAGGTATAATACAACCTGTAAATTTTAGTTTCAGGTGATATTTTGATCAGGATAAATAAAAGAAAGCTTTTAAAGCTTTTAAAAAGCAGAATTTTTGCGGTAGCAGTTGCCGCTATCGTTTCAATAGCCTGCGGGCTTTATATTTCATCATATTCGGGCGCCGTTGAGGTCTTTATAAACGGCGAATCAACGGGCTATGTTAAAAGTGAAGTTGAGTTCAACGAACTAAAGTCAGCCGCCAAGGATATGATTTATAATAACGATTTTGATGAATCGGCATTAACCTGTAAGGGTGTTTATGTTAAGAAAAGCGTTTTAAAAGCGGATAAAACCGATACTGCTGAAATCGTTGCCGTAACAGGCGATTACGAGCAGGTAACCGCGCTTTTTGTTGATGATAAATTAACCGCTTTTGCAAAAACCGAAGCCGAAATGGACAGCATGCTCTCAGACCTCGTAAAGCATTATGAGGTAGAGGGTAGAAAGTTCAAGGCCTATGCTAATAATGTTGAGAAAAAGACTATCTATGCTAATTTAAACTCAATAGATTCTCTTGCCAAAACCTCTGAAGAGTTTATAGAGGGTAAAGCAGGCGTTGGCATTTTGGTTACAACTTATACTGAGTATGAGGAGAGCATTGCCTTTAAAACCGAAACGAGCTATGATTCCTCTAAGTATGACTCTTATTCTGTTACAACCCAGAACGGTGTTAAGGGTGTTAAGAAGGTTTTTGCTAACATAACCTATCTGAACGGCGAAAAGCAGGAAACAGAAATTGTTAAAACCGAGGTTTTAAAACAACCTGTCAATAAAAAGGTTACTAAAGGTAGCAAATCCTCTGCGGCGCAAAGCTTTAAGGATAAAATCAACATTGTGCCGAGTCCTGACCGCTTGCTTATGATTTTCCCTCTTGAGATAACAAATAATATTCGCATAACTTCCTATTGGGGCGATGGCAGAAACCATAAAGGTATGGATTTGGCTTCGCCAAAGGGAACTAAAATCTACGCCGCGGCAGACGGCAAGGTTATCTTCTCGGGAACAAAATCAGGCTACGGCAAATGCGTTATTATCGAGCATTATGATGGCAAAACAAAAACGCTCTATGCCCACGCGAGTGCTTTAAAGGTAAACCAGGGCGATAAGATTAAGGCAGGCGATGTGGTCGCGCTCGTTGGCTCAACAGGCCGCTCAACAGGCAACCACTTGCATTTTGAAGTCAGAATCAGTGACACCCCCGTAAATCCGATAAAGTATATAGGCTTGCAGTAATAAAAAAGACCTTGAGCTTTTAAGCGAACCCCAAGATTTAGACAAAATTAAACATTAAATTGTAAGTGAATGAGCTCGGTATTGCACCGGGCTCATTCCTTTTCGTTTCGTAGGACAACCACCGGCTCTGCCGGTGGGGAAAAGAGCTTTAGCAATGAACAGAATAAAACTCTTTGATATGTTTGAAGTTGAGGTTCGCCAACCCAACAAAAATATATCAAGGAGATCCTAACCATGAAAGAGAAGGACATAAATAGTTTAGAACATACTAAGTGGAGATGTCTAAAAGAGACGATTGCACGGACGGTATCATTACTCCGGAAGAATTTACCGAATGGATGGAAAATTCATTCCCCAATCGTAAGCCAAAATCCTAAATAATGCAAAAAACCCCTCCTATGTGAATTTAAGCAAATTCAACATAGGAGGGATTTCCTCTTGTATAGAAATTTATCGTGGGATGAACGATTACAGTATCAAAATGTTATCATTTTGCACTTTAAATCTCGAAAAACGTTAAAATAAGGCTTTTTCGGACATCGTTTCTTATTCCCACTCGCTCCCGAAAACTGTAACTTAAACAATTTTGTATGGGTATTTTTACTCATATTATCGGGAGTGCTCAGATTATCCATAAAATATGGACTATCAAGATTTTTGTTGTCACCGTGTTGTCACGCCGACAATGACATTATATATCATTGTAGTTGATTTTTCAAGTAATAGCCTTGATTCTTTCAACAAAGGTGTCTTTTATTTTTTTGTTAAGGTCACGCATATTTTTGAACTGCGTAACATCAATAGCGCCGACAACTTCATCATGAATTCTTTCGGGCAAATCTTTGGAAACAAACTCTTTATACTTATCAACAATTTGGTTAACTCTAAAATGAACGAACTTTTCCTATAAACAAATTATCTACATTGTAAAGGCTTTCAAACTCACTTTCAAAGGTAAGCGGTATTTTAACGAGCAATTTATCTGTACTTCCTGCTATTTCTCCTTTAAGTTTATAGGAATAATCTTTAAACATCGAATTAAAAAGATTATTCACATCCAAACCGCCCGCTTCCGGCAATTTCATGTCCTTAAATGAACCGTTAGAAAACATCTTTACAGTTCTTAATTCTGTTTCATTTTCTAACGAAAGAGAGACATTATCAATTCTTACAAGTTGCCCCTCTGACATACCTTCAGGGAATGAAGCAATAATCTCGCATTTGTCCATAACTTCACTAAGTATCAATGACTTTGTCATCGTTACCTTGAAATTTTCAAGCACCTTCTGCGAATCGGAAGATCCTGATTTGACATCGGCACCAACTTCAGCATTAAATAGTTTCAAAAATTTTGTGCCCATTTTAGCTTGCATTTCAGCATCAATGGTATCCCCTTGCTCCGTTTCAATTGAGCCTTCTGTTTTGATGATGTTACTTAGCATCATTTTAATTTCATAAACTTTTGAGAAGTTCATATAGTATACATTAAAAAGCAAAATAAGCCCTCGCTTTCAAATCCGCATATTAAACCAATACGTAGTATATTAATCATAAACTATTTTGTTTAATTTTTTCAATAGCAATGCCAAAAGGCGCCGCATTCCTGCGACGCCTTTTGTTTAGAATTCAATTGTAATTGTTGTTCCTTTGCCCACCTTGCTACTAAGTGTAACCTTGCCGCCGTGATAGGCTACGGCGTGCTTTACGATGGAAAGTCCAAGACCCGTTCCGCCGGTTTCTTTGGAATGGCTCTTATCCACACGGTAGAAGCGTTCAAAGATACGGCTCTGATGCTCGTCAGGAATACCAATACCGGTATCGCTGACCGAAAGGATGATATTGTCTCCTGCTTTTTTGAGATCAATCGCAACCTTGCCGCCGTCCTTATTATAGCGGATAGCGTTGTCACAAAGATTATAGATGATTTCATAGAGGTATCTGCGGATACCTTTCATCACACAAGACTCACCATTCAGGTGAAGCTCTACCTGTTTCTTCGCCGCCGAAACGGTCAGCACCTCGATAACCTCGTTTGCCACGTCATAAAGGTCAACTGACTCGGTGGCAGGCTCACTATCCTCATCAAGCTGAGAAAGACGGATAATATCGTTAATAAGAGAAACAAGTCTTGTGGCTTCGTTTTTGATATTACCGAGAAATCTTTTTGTATCCTCCGGCTTGACAAGACCGTTTTCAAGAAGCTCGGCGCTACCGATAATAGATTGAAGCGGTGTTTTCAGTTCGTGAGAAACATTGGCGGTGAACTCCTTGCGGTTACGCTCGGCGAACGCTGTTTCAGTCACGTCAAAACAAAGAATGACAATGCCTACCGTCTTGCCGTCTGACTCGGTGCGATTAATGACGAACTGATACTCGCTTCCGTTTCTTTCCTCACGAAACTCGGCTCTCTTGCCGTTAAGTGCCTTTTCGATGGCACGGCTCATATCGATACTACGGTCAAGGGTGAGAAAATCACGACCGACCGCTGTTTCATCTACAGAAAACAGCTTTTTAGCGGCGGCATTGATACTGAGCACCATGCCTTTTTTATCAAGCAGAACAAGTCCCTCGTTCATTGAAGCGGTTATCTGCTCGAACTCATCGGACTTCTGCCATAGTTCTTGCACCTGCCTTGTGATCTGCTTATGCTGTTTGTTCAGCTTAGTGAGTATAGGCGTAAGCTCCTCATAGGTTTCATTTTCTGCAGGATTTTCAAGGTCAAGTTCATTCAGCGGCTTTACAATATCCTTTGCCATCTTGTATGACAGCACGAGGGCCACAACAGCAGAAATCAAAATGATAGCAACAATGGCAGGAAGCATACCAAGAATCAAGGCTCCCACAGTTACCTGACTTACAGAAATACGAAGCACACTGCCATTCTGAAGGCGGGTTGCTTCATAAAAAGTACGCTCGGTCAGGGTGGAAGAATACCTTGCACTGCTGCCATTTCCGTTTTCAAGAGCTTCGGCAATTTCTTCACGCTCAAGGTGATTTTCCATATCCTTGGCTTTTGCCTGTGAATCATAGAGTACCGAGCCGTCAGCGGATACTAAGGTAAAGCGGAACACAGAAGAATCAAAGTTATCAAAATACTCTGTGCCTACTTTATCTACGTTGGTAGCAACAAGGGAAAGTTCCTCTTTGAGCTGTGTTACCTGTGATTTATTAAAATAATCATACAGAAAGCTGCTTGCGATAAAAAGACAAGACACCAGCACAACCATTGCAACAGCTATAATGGAGCGAAAGATTTTTTTACTCATCTTTTACCCTCCATTTTATAGCCGACACCGATCACCGTTTCTATAATGGTACCTGCATCGCCTAACTTCTGACGAAGGGTTTTAATATGCATATCCACCGTTCTCGACTCGCCGAGATAATCGATTCCCCACACTTCCGACAGGAGTTTATCACGGGAGAACACGATGCCGGGATTGCTCATAAAGAGCTTCAGAATCTCAAATTCCTTAAAGGTAAGTACTACCTTTTCATCATTAACGGTTACAAGATGTTCCTTGTCGCTGAGAGTGATTTCCCCGATGGAAAGTACCTCTTCTTTCTCGTCAGGCTCACAGCGGCGCAGTACCGCTTTAATACGGGATACCATTTCCATCACACCGAAAGGCTTTACAAGGTAATCGTCAGCACCCGTATCAAGTCCCTGAATTTTATCCATTTCGGTGCCTTTGGCGGTGGCCATAATCACAGGGATTTTTCGTGTTTCGGGATTACTTCTGATTTCTTTCAAGACCTCAACGCCGTCCTTGCCGGGCAGCATAATGTCAAGTACAATAAGCTCCGGATTTTCGGTTTTGAGTGCTTCGAGCATAGATATACCATCAGCAAACCCTTTGGCTTCAAAGCCGGTTTGTGTCAGCGTATAAACCTCAATGTCACGTATGGTATTGTCGTCATCAACATACCAAATCACTTTTATGACCATTCCTTTCTTGCACTAATTTGGTATTTATCACCACCTGATGAAAGGATGGTCATAAATTGCCATGTTTTTCGGTTGCCGCTTCAGCGGCGAGAAAAACGGCGCTATATAATCTGTAATGTTGAAACTTGTTTCAACATTATTCTCCTTTATGAACGCCGGTCACAGAGAATTCAACCCACTCCGCAATATTTACGGCGTGATCTCCGATGCGTTCAAAATATTTCGCTATCATAAGAAGATCGAGAGCATACTCGCCATCGGCGGTATTTTCGGAAATCATCTTAATAAGTGTCTGTTTTACACGGTCAAAGGCATCATCCACTACATCATCGTGATCGGATACCGATTTAGCAAGCTCAAGGTCCCCGTTTACATAGGCATCAATGCTGTCTGTCACCATTTTAATGGTGGCTTCTGCCATAAGACGAATATCTTGGCATTCCTCGCCGATTCTGCCGTCAAGGAAGGTAATGATCTCGGCAATATCCTCTGCCTGATCGCCGATTCTTTCCATATCGGTAATCATTTTAAGGGCGGCGGAAATCACACGAAGGTCTTTGGCTACGGGCTGTTGCTGAAGCAATAATTTAA